>CAZOLD010000105.1:0-5554 GCA_964580595.1 uncultured Eubacterium sp. | reverse complement strand
AGCTCCTGCATCTTGCTGTTATTTCCGCCTGCCAAAATTATGCTTATCGACCTTATCCCCGAGTTCAACCTGTACGAGGAATATTGGAAGATTTACACGAAGAGCGAGGTCATAGACCCGCAATACATCGCGGCGGACGCGGTGACGGAGAGGTGCATCATCGGCGAGGGCTGCGAGATCAACGGCAAGATTTACGGTTCCGTCATCGGCTCTAACGTGACGATCGGGAAGAATTCCGTCATCAAGGATTCCATCATCATGAACGATACCGTCATCGGCGATAACGTCATGGTGACCAAGGCCATACTTGCGGAGAACGTGCAGGTGGGCGACAACGCGGAGCTAGGCATCGGCGAGGAGGTCGAGAGCAAGCTCAACAAGAGCATCTACTCCTACGGGCTGGTCACGGTAGGGGAGAATTCCGTGATACCGGAGGGCGTCAAGGTCGGGAAGAACACGGCGATTTCCGGCGTGACCGAGAAATCGGATTATCCGGGTGGCATCCTGGAGGGCGGAGAATCAATTATTAAGGCAGGTGACGAGGTATGAAGGCTTTAGGCATAATTTTGGCAGGCGGAAATAACAGCAAGATGCAGGAGCTCTCGAGCAAGAGGGCGATTGCGGCGATGCCGGTGGGCGGCAGCTACCGCTGCATCGATTTCGCGCTGAGCAATATGAGCAATTCCCATATCCAGAGGGTGGCGGTCCTGACGCAGTACAACGCGAGGAGCCTAAACGAGCATCTAAGCTCCTCCAAATGGTGGGATTTCGGCCGCAAGCAGGGCGGGCTTTACGTGTTCAACCCGACGATCACGTCGGACAATGCCTGGTGGTACCGCGGCACGGCGGACGCGATGTGCAGGAACATCGATTTCCTGAAGAGGAGCCACGAGCCTTACGTGATCATCGCCGCCGGCGACTGCGTGTACAAGATGGATTACAACAAGGTCCTTGAGTACCATATCGACAAGAAGGCGGACATCACGATCGTGTGCAAGGACATGCCGGTGGGCGAGGACGTGAGCCGCTTCGGCGTGGTCCGGATGAACGAGGATTCCAGGATCGTGGAGTTCGAGGAGAAGCCGATGGTCGCGCAGTCTAACACGATTTCCGCCGGGATTTACGTCATCAGGCGGCGGCAGCTGATCGAGATGCTGGAGCGCTGCGCGGAAGAGGGACGGTTCGATTTCGTGACGGACATCCTGATCCGGTATAAGAACATGAAGCGGATTTACGGATACAAGATAGAGGATTACTGGAGCAACATCTCGACGGTGGAATCCTATTACAAGACGAACATGGATTTCCTGAAGCCCGAGGTCCGGAAGTATTTCCGGAGCGAGCCGGAGATTTACTCGAAGGTCGACGACCTGCCCCCCGCGAAGTACAACGTGGGCTCGGACGTGCGGAACAGCTTGATCTCTAGCGGATGCATCATCAACAGCAAGGTGGAGAATTCCATCCTGTTCAAGAAAGCGTTCGTCGGCAAGAATTGCGTGATCAAGAATTCCATTATCTTGAATGACGTATACATTGGTGATAATACACATATTGAAAACTGCATCGTGGAAAGCCGCGACACCTTACGCGCGAACACCTACTTTAGCGGCGGGGACGGAATTAAAGTTGTCTATGAGAACAACGAGAGATATGTTATTTAGCGCCATAGCTGCCTTTTGGGGATAAGGCAGAGGCGGAACGCGTCAGGCGTCAGCGGCGTTTCCCCCTTTGCCGGATGGGAGGCTGGCAATTCAGCGGCAGTCGCCGCGTGCCCGTACAAGCACGGCCGCTAGGCACGATGCTAGCGGGAATAAAATAACATGCAAAGGGGGCAGGTTTTATGCAGATAACTGATGTGAGGATCCGCAAAGTGGAGAAGGAAGGCAAGATGCGGGCGGTTGTATCCATCACCATCGACGACGAGTTCGTAGTGCATGACATCAAGGTAATCGAAGGGGAGAAGGGGCCGTTTATCGCGATGCCGAGCAGGAAAGCCGCAGATGGCGAATACCGCGACATCGCGCATCCGATCAATTCGCAGACGCGGGAGAGGATTCAGCAGATTATCCTGGATAAATATCAAGCAGAAGTTGAAGCATAATTAGGATGGGTGCTGCTGGATGAAGGGCGCGAACAGACGCTGGCGCAAGAAGTGGGAAAAATGAAAAATAATCCCTAAACTCCGGGAAGTTGTGCTATACTATACGGAGTTTAGGGATTTTTGCGATTATTTAGGCTGAAAGGCCACGAGGGGGCGAAGGGACATGGCGGATATTTTAAAGGCGATTCTATATGGCATCGTGGAGGGCATCACGGAATGGCTCCCGATAAGCAGCACCGGGCACATGATCCTGCTAGAGGAGATCCTGCCGATGGACGTTTCGGAGGAGTTTTGGAACATGTTCCTGGTAGTGGTGCAGCTAGGGGCGATCCTGGCGGTCGTCCTACTGTTCTGGAACAAGATTTTCCCGTTCCACTTCAGGGCGCAGGAGAAGGTCGATTGGAAAATCATGGGGCTTTGGGGGAAGATCATCGTAGCTTGCATCCCGGCGGCCATTGTCGGCCTGCTGTTCGACGATTGGCTGGAGGAGCACCTCTATAATTATTGGGTTGTTTCCGTCATGCTGATCGTCGTGGGGGTAGTCTTCATCGTGGTGGAGAACCGGAACAAGGGCATGCGCCCTTCCATCCGCAGGACGGAGGACATCCCGATGAAGGTGGCCGCCATGATCGGCTTGTTCCAGCTGGTCGCGGCCGTGTTTCCCGGGACGTCGCGTTCCGGCGCGACGATTATCGGCGCCCTCATGCTGGGCGTGTCGCGCACGGCCGCCGCGGAATTCACGTTCTACCTGGCCATCCCCGTGATGTTCGGCGCCAGCCTGCTGAAGCTTTTGCGCTTCGGGCTTTCGTTTTCCGGCATGGAGCTTGGGATCTTGCTGACCGGGATGGCGGTGTCTTTCTTCGTGTCCCTGTTCGTCATCCGTTTCCTGATGGGATATATCAGGAAGCATGACTTCAAGGCGTTCGGCTGGTACCGCATCGCGCTGGGCGCGGCGGTGCTGCTGTATTTTGGCGTCTTTTCGGCGTAGGGGGAGGCATCGTATGTTCGTGATCGCGGGATTGGGAAACCCGTCAAGGCAGTATGAGAAGACGCGGCATAACGCGGGTTTTGACGCGATTGACATGCTGGCGGGGAGATACCACATCAGGATAAAGGATAGGAAGCACCAGGCCTTGTGCGGGACGGGATCCATCGAGGGGCAGAAAGTGATCCTGGTCAAGCCGCAGACCTTCATGAACGCCAGCGGGCAGAGCGTGCGCTCCGTCATGGATTTTTACAAGGCGGCGCCGGAGACGGACCTAATCGTGATCTATGACGATATCAGCCTCCCGCCGGGCAAGATCCGGATCCGCAAAAAGGGGAGCGCGGGAGGCCATAACGGGATCAAGGACATCATCAGCCATCTGGGCACGCAGGAATTCATGCGGATCAAGATCGGCGTCGGCGGGAACGGGCAGGGGCAGGATCTGGTTTGGCATGTCTTGGGCAGGCTGCCAAAGGAGGACCGTCTCCTGGTGGAAGACGCCTTCGCGCGCGCCTGCGACGCGGTTGGCTTGATGGTGCAAGGCAGGGTGGACCAGGCGATGAACGCGTTCAATTGAGGAGGGCGTGAGGAGGGCATATGGAGAGTTTTACGGAACCGATGCTGGAGCTTGGGGCATTTAGGGAGCTCCGGGCGCGGATTGCCGGGCATGAGGGGATGGTGCAGGTTTCCGGGTGCATTGACGCCCTGAAGCCTCATTTCATTTACAGCCTCGCGCACTCGTGCGGGTTTCTGGGAAATGGTGGGGTAAGCGAAGGGAAGGCTACGGGTGAAGGGAAGGCTTCGGGCGAAGGGAAGGCCTCGAGCGATGAGGGAGCGGCGGGCGGCGGATGCCTGGTCGTCACGTACGAGGAAAAAAAGGCGCGCGAGCTCCTTGAGGGGGCCCGTTTTTTTGACCGCGCCGCCGTCTGCTATCCCGCCAAGGACGTGCTGTTTTCCCAGTCGGATATCCATGGCGACATGCTCATGGCGGAGCGGCTCGCGGCGGTGAAGGCCGTCCTGGGGCAAAGCGGCGCCATGGTGGTCACGACGTTTGACGCGCTCATGGACCCCATCGTCCCTTTAGGGACTTTTTCGCGGGCCGCCTTCACGTTCCGGCCGGGGGACACGCTGGACATGGATGCCGTGAAGCGGCGGCTGGCCGAGCTTGGGTATGAGCGGAGCGGGCAGGTGGAAAGCGCGGGGCAGTTCGCCGTGCGGGGCGGCATCCTGGACATTTTCCCTTTTACGGAGGAAGTCCCGTTCCGGATTGAGCTTTGGGGGGATGAGATCGATTCCATCCGCAGCTTTGACGTGGAAAGCCAGCGCTCCATCGAGAATTTGGGGGAGGCGCGCGTCTTTCCCGCCAGCGACAGCCCGGGCGGGGCGGGCGGGACGGCCTCGTTTCTGGACTATTTTGACCGGGAGAGGACGTTGGTGTTTTTAGATGAGCCGCAGCGCCTGACGGAATCGGGGCGGTTCGTGGAAATGGAATTTTCCGAAAGCATGGAGCGCCGCTTAGAAAAGGGGCGCTCCATGCCCGGGCAGGGGCTGTATTCCGTGGAAACGGTCATGGCAAGGCTAAGCTTAGGCCACAGCGTCGCCCTCACGGAGCTAGACGCGGGCCTGGGCGGGTGGGAAGCTAAGACGCGTCTTGCCATATCCTCTAAGTCGGTGAACTCATACGCCCGGAAATTCGACCTGCTCTCCGGCGACTTGCGGCAGTACCAGAAGAAAAAGTACCGCGTCATCCTGCTCTCCGGCTCGCATACCCGCGCGAAGCGCCTCGCGGAGGATTTGCGGCAGGAGGGGATCCGGTGCTTTTACAGCGAGAGCTTTGGCAGGCAGGTCCAGCCCGGGGAGGTCATGCTGGCATACGGGAAGCTAAGCCGGGGGTTTGAGTATCCGGACATCCGGTTTTTGGTCATTTCCGAGAATGACATTTTTGGCGGCGAGCGCGTGAGGAAGAGGCGGCGCAAGTCCTACTCGGGGGAGAAAATCCAGAGCCTCACGGACCTAAGCATCGGCGATTATGTCGTGCATGAGCGCTACGGGATCGGGATTTACCGCGGCATCGAGAAAATCGAGATCCAGTCAGTATCGAAGGATTACGCGAAAATTGAGTATGCCGGGGGGAACACGCTCTACGTCCTGGCCACGCAAATGGACGCGATCCAGAAATACGCGGATCGGGACGCCGGCAGGCAGAAGCTCAATTCCTTAGACGGGCAGGACTGGAAAAGGACGCGCAGCCGCGTGAAGGGCGCGGTGAAGGAGATCGCGCAGGAGTTAGTCGACCTCTACGCGAAACGGCAGCAGGCTAAGGGGTATGCCTACGGCCCGGACACCGTGTGGCAGAAGGAGTTCGAGGAGCTGTTCCCCTATGAGGAGACGGAGGACCAGGAGTCCGCGATCGAGGCGGTCAAGCGGGACATGGAGAGCCATAAGGCCATGGACAGACTGATTTGCGG
>CAZOLD010000104.1:0-5637 GCA_964580595.1 uncultured Eubacterium sp. | reverse complement strand
GACACGCCGGTAACCTTGCCGGACGCGTTCACCTTCGCGATCTTCGGCTTGGAGCTGGTCCATTCGACCTTCTTGTTGGTCGCCTTCTTCGGCGCGACCGTCGCTTTCAGCTTGACGCTCTTCCCGACTTGAATGGTCGCCTTCTTCTTGCTCAGCTTGACACTGGACACCGGCGTGCCAATCTTGACCGTGATCGTTGTCTTTTTCTTCTTGTTTGCCTGAGAGGTAATCGTGATCTTCGCCGATCCGCTCTTCTTCTTCGCCGTCACCTTTCCCTTAGACGTGACAGCAACGACCTTCTTATTGCTGGACTTGAACGTGACCTTCTGGGAAACCTTCTTGCTCCCCGTGACCTTCACCTTCAAAGTCTTCGACTTCCCTTTCGCCAAGACCAGCGTCTTCGAAGGCAGGTTCGTCACCTTTACCGCCTTCACCGTGCCGCTCTTCGCCTTAGCGGGCTTCTTCGCCGCGTTCGCCTCCGGCGCGGAAGCAAATGCAAGGACGAAAGCAAGAAGCCCCGCGAAGACGCGGACGATGAAATTTCTCTGCTTCTTCATGGTCTCTCCTCCTGTCTTGATAGTCGGTAAGTGCGCACCCCACCGCGTTCATTCTACCCCCCCCCGATTGTCAAGAAAATTTTTCCGCAGCCCGACATTCTTTCCAAGGCAAATTTCCCGTCCCGCATCCCGGCGCCGCCTGCTTCCGCCGCGCGGACACTCCGCTGACACAAATTTTCCCAGCTTCTCCAGGCCAGTTGCGCACGTCCCTCTTCCCCGCATTCCGCGGCGTGACAACTCCATTACCGCTTTTTTTTCCTGCATTTCTCCGCGCCGGCTGGCGCGTATCCCTCTTCCCCGCATCCCGCGGCACAGCAACTCCGATTTCGCTTATTTTCCTGGCGTTTCGCCGCGAACATGAAAAAAGCGACCCGGCAAAATGCCGGGTCGCTTGCTGTCGCGATCCATATTTTTTTCTTATTTTCTTTGCCCTCACCTCGCAAAAGGCCGTCATGCCATCCGCGGCCGGATAATATAAAAAGGGGAGCCGCCGACACCTCGGCAGCTCCCCGCTGCTGCGCCGGGGCTTCATGGGGATCGGGCTTCCCTTAGGGAACCCAGCCCCAATCCATCCCGCCGCGCCTAAATGCTATTTCTATTTCTTCTTTATATTTCTTCTTTACTACTTCTTCTTCCTGGCCATGACCACGCTCTGGATTACCAGGAAGAGGCAAAGCATAGCCGCCCTCGTGATGCCTGTCCACCAAGCGTCATCCAAGCCGGCGGAAGCAACGATATTCTGGATCGTGCTTAAGGACAACACGCCAAAGAGCGTGCCGATGATGTTGCCAACGCCGCCCGTCAGCATCGTGCCGCCAATGATGGAAGACGCGATTGCGTCCATTTCCGCGCCCGTCGCATGGGATGGGGAGCCGGAACCGATATGGAGGAAATAGATAAACCCGCCAATCCCTGCCAGGAGGCCGCAAAGCAAATGCGCGATGAATTTCGTCCTCTTGACGTTAATGCCCAGCATCAGCGCGCTGTCCTTGTTCCCGCCTACCGCGTAGAAGGAGCGGCCAAGCCGCGTCCAGCGGAGCACGCAGAAGAGAACCGCCACCACGGCAAGCGCCACGATGACGCCAATCTCGATATAAGCGTCTATGTACATGCCTTTCGGGTTCGTCGTCCCAAGCCCCGGGATGATGATACGGGTATTCTTCAGCGCCGTGAAAGCCTCGTTCCTCACGTTGAAGGGGTTCGAATTCACGATCGTCGTCATGCCTCGCGCGAAGAACATGCCCGCCAGCGTGACGATAAACGGCTGGATATCCAGATACGCTACCAAGAAGCCCTGCACCAGGCCGAACGCAAGGCCGATGCCAAGCGCGATCAGGACCGACACGAACACATTGCCGCCCATGTTGTCCAGGTATACCGCGCAGCACATGCTGACCAACGCCGTCACGCCGCCGACGGAAATATCGATCCCGCCGATAATCATGACCAGGCTCAGGCCGCAGGACAAAATAATCAAAGCCGCGTTCTGGTTCAGGATGTTAAAGAAGTTCTGCCAGGTCCGGAATCCGCCACCCTCAAAAATCATGGCCCCGACGTACATCAGGACGAATATCACAATCGTAATCGTAAGGAGCAGGGTCGTGTCGGTGAGGTTTTTCATCTTTGCCATGAAACCACCGTTCGATGTTGAATTATTCTTTGACATACTACGCTACCTCCTTAACCTTTAACTTCTTCGTAAGATTGGAGAACCAATCCTTCACTGTCGGTGCGCTAATCACGACCAGCACGATGACAACGACAGCCTTGTAAGCCGGAAGCGCGCTCGCGTCCACCTTGAATTTATAGAGGGTCGTCGTAAGGAACTGGATGATATAAGCGCCGAGGATGGAAGCCGCCATGTTGAACTTGCCGCCGCTCAGAGAGTTCCCGCCCAAAGCAACCGCGAGGATGGCGTCCATTTCAATATCCTTCGCGATGACAGAATAGTTAATGGTAGAAATACGGCTGACCTTGATCAGGCCGACAACCGCCACGCATACGCCAAGGATCACGAAAGACAACACCTTGATCAGAGCCGGGTTCAAGCCGTTCAGCCTAGAAGCGCTCTCATTGATGCCGACGGACTGCGTATACAGTCCGAGGTTCGTGAACTTCAGCACGAGCGCGATGATGATGATGCATATCGCGGCGATAAACACCGGGGTAGGAATCGGTATGCCGGGGATGAACCCGCCGAAATACGTGAAGGTCTCATCCGTGACGACCGGCAGCTCGTTGTTGTTGATCCAGGCCGCGATGGAACGCCCGGCCGTGTACAGGATCAGCGTCGCGATCATGGGCTGTATCTTGAAGTAGGCGACCAGTATGCCGTTAAAGGCGCCACAGAGCATCGCCGCGAGGACGCTGACAAGGAACGCCACGATAATCGGAGCCTGGAGCTCGTCCGGATGGCTGTCCCCGCCGCAGAGCACGCGAAGGAGCGCACTGCCGGCAATCGCGACCGTCGCGCCCACGCTGATATCCTGCCCGCCTGACGCCGCCGTAACCAGCGTCATGCCGATCGCTAGGATCGCGAGCTCGGAGCCGTTGTCCAGGATCGTGATCAGGCTGCCGGACAGAACCGGGTTGCCCGCGCTGTTCTCCCCAAGCGTGATCTTGAAGAAGCTCGGGTCAACGATCAAATTGAACACCACAAGAATCAACAATGCCAAAATCGGAATAAAGAACTGCTGACTGACTAACTTCTTGAGGAAACTGGTTCCATTGTTCTCTTTACTCATTTATTTGTCACCTCCGGCAATGGTACTCATGACCTTATTCTGATTCAAATCCTCGCCCGAGAGCTCGCCCACCATCTTGCGGTCGCGCATGACAAGCAGCCGCGAGCAGGTACGCAGCATCTCATCCAGCTCGGAGGAAATAAAGGTAACGCTCATCCCTTCGGAAGCCAGCTTCAAGACCAGCTTCTGGATGTCGACCTTCGTCCCGACGTCAATACCGCGCGTCGGCTCATCCAAAATCAAATAGTCCGGATGCGTGAACAGCCAGCGGGCGACGATCGCTTTCTGCTGGTTCCCGCCGGAAAGGGACTTGATCGGCGTGTCCGCGGAAGCGGTCTTGATATTCAGCAGCTTGATGTACTCATCCGCGATCTCATACTGCTTCGACTTGGAGAAAGGCCTGAAGAACCCCTTTAGCACCTGCTCGGCAAGGATAATGTTCTCGCGGACCGACAGGTCCCCGATGATGCCGTCAACCTTGCGCTCCTCCGGAAGGTACGCGATGCCGTTCTTCATGGCGTCGATCGGCTTCGAGATCTTGACGTCCTTGCCCTTCATCTTGACCTTGCCGCCCGTCACCCTGTCAGCGCCGAAAATCGCGCGCACGCACTCGCTACGGCCGGAGCCAAGCAGCCCGGTAAACCCATTCACTTCACCCTTATCTATATGAAAATCAAACGGCTTGATCCCTGCATCGCTGACAAGCCCCTTGGCTTCGAATACAGGCGCCACTCCCTTTTCCGGCTTGTATGTCTGATATTCGCCATGGATATCGGACATATCGTCCATCTCTTTCCCGAGCATCTTGGAAACGAGCATGGGGCGCGGAAGATCTTTAATCTCATATTCACCTACGAGCTGGCCATCCCTCATGACAGTGATCCTGTCGCATACCGCATACACCTGATCCAGGAAATGCGTGACGAATACGATGCCAACTCCCTTCGCGCGCAAATCGCGCATGACCTTAAACAACTTCTCGACTTCCTGCTCATCCAAGGAGGAAGTCGGCTCATCCAAAACCAAAACCTTACAATTCGTGTCTACTGCACGGGCAATCGCAATCATCTGCTGTACCGCGACGGAGCAAGTCCCTAACTGCTGCGTGGCCGTCGCCGGGATATCCATGGATTTTAAGATCCTCTCCGTCTCGGAATTGACCTTCTTCCAATTCTGGAACATTCCCTCCGTGCGGCCGATGAACATATTTTCGGCGACCGATAGGTTCGGGCACAGGGAAATTTCCTGGAACACCGTGCTGATCCCGACCTTCTGCGCTTCCTGCGGAGAATGGATCGTGATCGCCCCTTTGCCATCCAGGGAAACCTGCCCTTCGTCTTTCCCGTAGACCCCTGTCAAAACCTTAATCAAAGTGGATTTCCCCGCGCCGTTCTCGCCCATCAGCGCATGGATCTCCCCTTTGCGCAGCGTGAAGTCCACGCCCTGTAATGCCTTGACTCCCGGAAAGCTCTTGTGAATGTTTCTCATTTCCAATACAGAACCGTCTTTCACCCCTAAGTTCACCTCCTGAAATATTTATAAGAATCGCATGAAGCAATGTCTTACCATGAGAAAAGCGCGGCGCAGGACTTCCATTCCATCTTAGCTGCGCCGCGCTTTGCAAATACGAATAAACCAAAACCCCGGTTATTTCTTAAAACCATATTCCCCGGGCGTCATGGGTGACCGTCTCCGCATCGGAGCCTCATCATCCAATGCCGTAAGTATCCACATCCTCCTGGGTGATCGTCTCCGCATCGAAGCCCTTCTCATCCATGATGATGACCTTCTCGGAAAGCTCGTTGCCTGCCTCCAGCTCCTGGATTACGTTAGAGATATAGGAAGACTGGAACGGGTTGCACTGGCCGTCATAGTTCCAATTCTTGTTCAAGAGCTCTTCCAACGCCCACTTGTTGCAGTCAAAGCCCATGATGATGACGTCCTTGCCTACGCCGTGGGAGATGTTCGCCGCGTCAAGAGCCGCGACAGCGCCCTTCGCCATGTCGTCGTTCTCCGCGTAGATTACGTTGAACTCCTCGCCGGAATCGATAACGGACTGCACGATCTGCTGAGCCTTCTCAGCGTTCCACTCAGCCGTCTGCTGCGCTACCAAATTCCAGTTGTCATTCGCGTCAACTGCCTCCTGCAGAGCGCCGGTACGGCCAATCTGCGCCGCGGAACCCATAACGCCCTGGATGTGGATGATGTTGTACGTGTCAAGGCCCTGCTCCGTCAGCCAATCCACTGCCGTCTGGCCTTCCTTCTCCATGTCGGAAACGATGGACGCCTCATAGAGGCTCTCGTCAGCGTCGATGGTACGGTCAAAGAGGATAACC
>CAZOLD010000103.1:0-5646 GCA_964580595.1 uncultured Eubacterium sp. | reverse complement strand
CCAACCGCGTATTCCCTAGGGATGAGGAGCAAGGGCCCTGCGGAATCTTCCTGCGTGCGCGGCAAGCCATCTCCCGCTACCGCGAAATCCACAGGCGATCCAATGACGACGTCCGCGGATCCGTCCGGCGGGTAGGGAACGAGCCGCACTCCTTCCGGCAAGCCATCTCCCGCTACCGCGAGACCCACAGGCGGTTCAATGACGATGTCCGCGGGCCTGTCCGGCGGGTAGGGGGCGAGCCGCGCGCCTTCCAGCAAGTTCTCTCCTGCCTCCGCGAGTTCCACAGGTGGTCCTATGATGACGTCCGCGGACCCGTCCGGAGGGTAGGGGGCGAGCAGCACGCCTTCCGGCAGACCTAGGCCCTCCTTGCCCCCCGCGCCCCGCAGCCTCCCTGGGTCAACCGAGACCGTGACCGTGCAGCCAGATAGGATTTTGGCGGAAACCCGCGCGATCCCTTCCGGGTTACGTATGGCAAGCCCGTTCTCCTTCGCAAACAAGTCAATGGCGAATTTCCCGTTCAGGTCCGTCGCCGTTGTGATGGCCGCCTCCGCGCCAACCGCCGCGGCGACCTTTCGCGCGAGCGCGTTCGCTCCCCCGAAATGTCCGGAAAGGATAGGGATCACGTGCCTCCCGAGCTCGTCCATGACGAGCACAGGCACGTCCTTTATTTTCCCTTCCAGATGCGGGGCGATGGAGCGGACGGCAATCCCGCAAGCGCCGATAAAAAGGAGCGCGTTCCCTTCCCGCATCTGTTCCCCCGCCCAGCTTCCCACGTCCTGCCCCACGAACGTGGCGCCCCCGCGCTCCCCTGTTGCGCCCTTCGCCGCGCCGCATTTCGTGAAAATCCGCATTTCGCCGCCCTGCCACAGGCCAGCCAGGCGCTCGGACAGGCGCATCCCTTTTTCCGTGAAGCTAATAACGCTCATCCTCATTCCCGCCACTCCCCCGCCTTCCGGTACCCGGTGGAAAATCCGGGGTCATAAAGCCTCGACCTTTGGACGCTCTGCCTTCGCAATGCCTCCCCGACCAGCACGACCGCCGTTTTCGTGATGCCGTGCTCCTCCGCTGTCTGCGCCAATGTGCCGACCGTGCACACGTAGGCCTCCCCTTCCGGCCAGGTCGCCTTATGCACGATTGCCGCGGGGCATTCCTCCCCGTATCCCCCTGCCGAGAGCCGCCTGGATAGCTCCCGCATGCGGCCCGCGCTTAAATAGACCGCCATGGACGCCCTGTGCGCGGCGAGGCCTTCAATCTGCTCTAAGGACGGCACCTCCGTTTTCCCTTCCATCCGCGTGATGATCAAAGTCTGCGAAATGCCGGGGAGCGTATATTCCAAATTCATCATGGAGGCGGCGCCGAAACAGGCGCTGACCCCGGGGCAGCTCTCGTAAGGAATCCCCAGCCTGTCCAGCTCGTCCATCTGCTCGCGGACCGCGCCGTACACGCTCGGATCGCCGGAATGCAGACGCACCGTCATTTCCCCGGCTTCCTGCGCACACCGCATTTCCGCAATCATCTCCTCCAGCGTCATTTTCGAGCTGTCGCGCAAGGCGCATCCTTCCCTCGCGTATTCCAGCAGCTCGGGATTCACCAAGGAACCCGCGTAGATGATCCGGTCCGCGCGCCCTATAAGGCGCATCCCCCGGACCGTGATCAGGTCCTTCGCCCCGCATCCTGCCCCGACAAAGTAAACCATTCCCCCGCCTCCTTCGTTTTAGCCAACTCCCCGAATTCATTGGAATATAAAATGCAGTCTATCCGCATCCTGCCGCCGCACCGCCTGGCCAGGTAATAACAGGCGCGGTCCCGCACGCGGCCCATCACCGCCTGTAGCTTCCCGTGTTTTTCCAGGACGCGCAAGGCCTCTTCCGTCACGGCGCAGCCCAAAATCTCCCTTGCCGCCCGCTCCCCCGCGCCCTCTAGTATGGCAAACGACGCCAAAAGCTCCATGCGGCAGTCCCCCTCCCTAGAATGGGTGTTCATGATCCCGCCCGCCACCTTCACCAGCTTGCCGACATGGCCTGTCAAAAGCATCCTGCGAAATCCCAGGTCCGCCGCCATGTCCACCGTCTCCCCTATGAAATTCCCGCATTTGACGCTTTTCCCCAAATCATACCCGTATGCCTCCCGCATGAAGCGGATGCCGTAATTCCCGGGCGCGACCGCGATCCCTTCCTCGCCCTGCGCCCTGTGCTGCCCGAGCTCGAGCCGGATGGTTTCTATGACGGCGCGGCGGCTCATCGGCTCCACTAGCCCGCTCGTCCCTAAAATGGAAATCCCGCCGGTAATCCCTAACCTCGGGTTGAACGTGCGCTCTGCGATCCGCGCCCCGTCCGGGACGGAAATCTCGATGGAAAGCCCGCCCCGGAAGCCGAAATGGCGGCAGGCCTCCAGCGCCTCTTTTTCTATCATTGCTCTCGGCACTCGATTAATGGCGGCGCTGCCGACGGGCTGATCCAGGCCAGGCTTCGTGACACGACCCACGCCAATCCCCCCGTCAACGCGCACCCAGGGCCCCGACTGCGCGGACGCGGCCTCCTCCGATTCCCGCATGAGTGCTCCACCCGCTGGATCCCGCACGGATGCGGCTTCCTCCGGATCCTGCTTGAGCGCGCCCGCGACTTCCACTTGCCCTTGCAAAGGCGCACCTTCCGCTGGCTCTGGCAAGGGCGCGTCTTCTCCCGATTCCCGCTTGGGTGCGCCGCCCTCTGAATCCCGCACAGATACGGCTTCCGCCGGATCCTGCTTGGGCGCGCCTGCGGCTTCCCCTAGCCCCTGCAAAGGCGCACCTTCCGCTGGCTCTGGCAAGGGCGCGTCTTCTCCCGATTCCCGCTTGGGTGCGCCGCCCTCTGAATCCCGCACAGATGCGGCTTCCGCCGGATCCCGCATGGGCGCGTCTCCCTCCAAGTCCCGCGCAGATGTGGCTTCCCCTGGCTCCCGCGAGGGCGTGTCTCCCCCTAGTTCCTGCGCTGATACGTCTTCCACTGACCCCTGCAAAAGCGCACCTTCCGCTGGCTCCGGCACGAGTGCGCCGTCCACTGATTCCCGCTTAGGCGCGCAGCCCGCCGGCTCCAGCTCAGATATGGTTTCCCCCAGACCCTGTCTGCTCGAGCTCTCCTCCGAGCCTGGCATGGATGCGACCTCCTCCAGACCCTGTCTGCTCAGGTGCTCCTCCGAGCCTGGTGCGGGTACGACCCCCTCCAGACCCTGTCTGCTCAGGTGCTCCTCCGTCCCCCGCTTGGGTACGCCGCCCGCCGGATCCCGCGCAGATGTGGCTTCCGCCAGCCCCCGCGAGGGCGCACCTTTCCCCAGTCCCTGCGCGGACGCGCCGTTCCCCGCGAGGAAAGAGGCCGTCGCCACGATTAACGCGCCGTCCGTGACATCCGGGTCGTCGCCCCCGTCTTTCCGGACGGCGCAGCTGACCCGCCCTTCCTCCCTTTTGATTTCCTCGATCCGCGCCCGGTAAGAAATTCCCGCCGGGGTCCTTACCGTGATTTCCGTTATCTCCCTGCCGGAAAGCAGCATGGAAGCCGCCGCCCTTGCGGCCGCCGCCGCGCAGCTTCCCGTCGTGAACCCGTAACGCATCCTCTCCCCCTCCGCCCGGACCAATCCCTAACGTTCCCCGACCTGGTAGAGCAGCGCGTTGCAGATGGCTGCCGCCACGCCGCTCCCGCCCTTCCTTCCGCGGCTCACGATACAGGGAATGCCGGATTCCATCAGCCGCTCCTTCGCGTCGACGACGTTCACGAACCCCACCGGGACGCCGATGACGAACGCGGGCATGTACACGCCGTTTTCCGCCATCTCGCATAACCGCATCAGCGCCGTCGGCGCGTTCCCGATCGCGAAGATCGTCTCCTTCGGCAAACGGGATGCCCGCTCCATGCTGACAGCGGCCCTTGTCTCGCCCCGCTCCCTCGCCATCCGCGCCGTCTCCTCCTCCGCCATGAAGCATCGCGCCCGACCCCCAAGCCGCCCTAGCGTCTTCTTGTGGATGCCCGCGAGAGCCATGTCCGTGTCCGTCACGATATCCGCGCCGCGAAAGAGCAGATCCTTGGCGATGGAAATCGCCCCTTTCCCGTAAAAGAGCGTTTTCGCGTAATCAAAATCCGCCGTTGCGTGGATGACGCGCATGGTGACCGGCGCCTCCTCCTCCGACAGGGAAATGCCCATCTCCCCCAGCTCCTTGGAAATGGCCGCGAAGCTCTCTTTCTCAATCTCTTCCGGACGCAAAACCTGCCTGCCACTCATGCCAACGCCTCCTCCAACGCGATTAACAGCTGCGCGTTCTCCCCATGGGACTTTACCGCGACGCGGTAATCCCCCAAAGAAAGCCCCCGGAAATCCGCGCAATCCCTTATCAGGATGCCCTGCCGCAGCAATTTCCCTCCCAGCCCCACGGGGCCGTGGAAAAACAGGAAATTCGCCGCTCCCGGCACCCCTTCCAGCCCGAGCCGCTCCAGCCCGTTTTCCAAATAACGCCGTTCCCTGCCCACATATTCCGCCGTTTTCCGGACAAACTCGCCCTGTCCCGCGAGGGCCGCCCCCGCCTCCTGCGCGAATACGGACAGGTTCCACTCCGGGAGCTGCCCCCTCACCGCTTCCGCCAACGCGCCGCCCGCGCACGCCGCGTATCCCAGCCTCACGCCGGGCATGGCGAAAATTTTCGTGAAGGAGCGAAGGACGATCACGTTCCCGAAATCCCCAAGCCACGGGATGACAGACTCCCCCTCCCCGCAAAACGGGAGGAAGCATTCATCCAAAATCACGGCGATTCCCGACGCCGCGCAATGGGAAAGCACCTTCCTTAACGCGCCCATGTCCCATAAATTCCCGGTCGGGTTGTTCGGGTTTGCCAGGATGAGCAAATCCACGTCCCGCCCCAAATCCCGGATCAGGCTTTCCCCGGGCAAATATCCCTGCGCCGCCCCCTGGGGCAAGAAGCGGATTTCGCTACCCGAGGCGGACGCCGCGTATTCGTATCCGGAAAAAGAAGGCACCGGGATCACGGTTTTCCTGGGCCGTATGGCGTGGGCGGCTGCCATCAAGAGCTCGGACGCGCCGTTCCCGAACAAGAGCCACTGCCCCGGGATGCCAAGCGTCCCCCGAACTGCCTCGCGCAGGCGTTCCGAAGATAGGTCCGGGTAGGCGCCGCATTTCCCCAACGCGCGGCGCAACGCGAGGCGCATCTCGCCAGGCATCCCAAGCGGGTTGATATTTACGGAAAAATCCAGCCGCACCCGGTTCCTGTAAATATCCCCTCCATGCATCGTTCCCACCTCGTCCCTTCTTTTTGCCCCGCGCGGCCCCTCATGCCGCGTGACCCGCCGCCGCAAGGCATACGAACTCCCTATCCCCTCTCTCGCCCCGCAAGGCCCCTCATGCCGCAAGGCATACGAACTCCCTGTTCCTTCTCTTGCCGCGTGGCCCGCCGCAAGGCATACGAGCCCCATCCCTCTCTCGCCCCGCAAGGTCCCTCATGCCACATGACCCACCGCCGCAAAGCATACGAACTCCCTGTTCCTTCTCTTGCCCCACGCGGCTCCCTCATGCCGCAAGGCAAAGGAATTCCCCCTCCCCGTTCCTTCTTTTGCCGCGTGACCCGCCGCCGCAAGGCATACGAACTCCCTATCCCCTCTCTCGCCC
>CAZOLD010000102.1:0-5682 GCA_964580595.1 uncultured Eubacterium sp. | reverse complement strand
GAATCCAAGGCCATCTGCTCATACGTCTCGACATCCATGAAATGGTACAGGTCGCCGTCCGAATACAGGTATTGCATGTCCGCCCGGTCAATCCTGGCCTGCGGGAACTTCTCCGTCGGACGGAACGTCTTCTCCACGATCCCGCCGTTCTTGATGTTCTTCAACTTCGTCCTGACGAAAGCGGCGCCCTTGCCGGGCTTCACATGCTGGAATTCGATAATCTGGTAAATATTATTATCCAATTCAATCGTAATGCCATTCCTGAAATCTCCTGCTGAAACCATCTGAATTCCTCCTTAAAATGCAAATGCTCCTTGGCCATCCTCCCTCTGGCGCACTGGCGCCCCGGCCCAAAGATACGGCACTCCCCTCATTTTATCCTAAGACCCCGGATTTTTCAACCGTTACCTACTGCTCTTCCTCAATTTTGTGGATCATGTCAATCCGAAGCTGGTGCCGCCCGCCCATGAATTCCGCCTCTAAGTATGTCCTCACGATGTCCTTCGCAAGCTCGCTCCCCACGATCCTGGCGCCCATGGCGATGATGTTCGCGTTGTTATGCTCCTTGATCAAGTGGGCCGTCGTCGTGTCCGAGCAGACGCCGCACCGGATTCCCTTCACCTTGTTCGCCGCCAGGGAAATCCCGACCCCGGTGCCGCAAAGGAGAATCCCGCAATCCGCCTCGCCCGCCGCCACCGCGCGCGCCACTTTCTCCCCGTATTCCGGGTAATTGCAGCTCTCGTGCCCGTCCGTCCCGAAATTCACGACCTCATGCCCCAGGCTCTTGACATACTCCATTACCTCCATCTTCAAGTCCGTCGCCGCATGGTCGTTCCCAATCGCTACTTTCATGCTATCCCACCCTTTCTCCTTCTTCGGTAAAAATACAGCACGACCCTCTCCGGGATCCGCTTCAACACGATCTGCAGCTTTTCCTTGGGATGGATCGGCTTTACCAAGACCGTATGCAGCCCCGCGCGCCTGGACCCGCAGACATCCGTGAAAATCTGGTCCCCCACGGAAAACGTGTTGCCCGCGTCCGTCCCCATCAGCTCCATCGCCCTCAGGTAGCCGGAGACGCCGGGCTTCCCAGCGTCAAAGATATACCGCGCCTTGACGGCGTCGCTGAAGCTCCTCACGCGGGGCTCTTTGTTATTCGACAGGATGCAGCACCGGTACCCGATCTCCCTCAGCCGGAGAAACAGCTGCCTTGCCCGCCCGTCCGCGGGCGCGTCGTGCGGCACTAGCGTATTGTCTATGTCAAAAATAATGCCCCGATAGCCTTCCCGGTACATCCGCCCATATTCCACCTCATATGCCGAATCCAGATATTCATCGGGGTAAAACCTCTCCAACATGCCGTCCAACCCTATCTGCCCTAACGGCAAAGTCACTCCAGCAATTTCTTCAGCTCGTCCATGAACGTGTTCACGTCCTTGAACTCCCGGTATACCGACGCGAACCTCACGTAGGCGACCGGGTCTAGGTCCTTAAGCTTGCCCATGACGATCTCCCCGATCTCCGAGCTGGAAATCTCCTTTTCCTCGCGCCCGAAGACCTCGACCTCCACCCTGTCCACGAGCTCGCTGATCTGGCCAACGGATACCGGCCGCTTATGGCAGGCCCTCAAGATCCCGGCCTCCACCTTGGAACGGTCGTATTGTTCCCTGTTGCTGTCCTTCTTAATCACAATCAGCGGAATCGTCTCCACCTTCTCATACGTGGTGAAACGCTTCCGGCAGTCGTCGCACAGCCGCCTCCTGCGGATGGAATAATTGTCATCCGCCGGCCGCGAATCGACGACCCTTGTATTCTCACTGCCGCAATACGGACACTTCATGGAAAAATCCTCCTCGCCAACTCCCCGCCGCGCCCCCTAGACAGGCATCCCGCCGCGCCCTGCCCTAACCCGCGCGCCCAAAACCGGGCAGCCGCCCGGTACCCTCACAGTATATAGTTCTTTCACGCCCTTGTCAAGGAACGGGGCTTCGCTGGCATGCCATCCGCGCGCCACGGGGGCTCCCCGGCAGCCGACCGGCAGGGCTAGGGGGACGCGGGGCCGCCGCCGGCCCATCCGTAGGAACGCTTGACCGCGCGCTCCCACCCGGCCACCTTCTCCCGGCGCTCCTCTTTCGAGATGTTCGGCCGGAACGCCTTGCCCGCCTCCCATTGGCCGAACGCCTCCTCGCGGCTTTTCCAATAGCCGACGGCAAGCCCGGCCAGGTAAGCCGCGCCCGTCGCCGTCGCTTCCACGCATCCTGTCCGGCAGACCGGGATCCCAGTGATGTCCGCCTGGGCCTGCATGAGGAAATCATTCGCGCTCGCCCCGCCGTCCGCCTTGAGCGACGGGATGGAGATGCCGGAATCCGCCCGCATCGCCTCTAAGACGTCGTTCACCTGGTAGGCCACGGACTCCAGCGTCGCCCGGATGACATGGTATTTGTTGACGCCCCGCGTGATCCCGACGATGGCTCCCCGCGCGTACTGATCCCAATGCGGCGCGCCTAACCCGGTAAAGGCAGGCACGACATAGCAGCCGTTGGTATCCTTTACCTTCCCGGCCATGTATTCGGAATCCTCCGCGCTGTCAATCAGCCTCATCTCATCGCGCAGCCATTGAATCGCCGCGCCCGCCACGAATATGGAGCCCTCCAGCGCGTAGTCCACCTTCCCGCCCATCCCCCAAGCAATCGTCGTCACAAGCCCGTGCTTGGAAAAGACCGGCTTTTCTCCCGTGTTCATCAGCAGAAAGCAGCCCGTCCCGTATGTGTTTTTCGCCTCGCCCGGCAAAAAGCAACCCTGCCCGAACAGAGCGGCCTGCTGGTCGCCCGCCGCGCCCGCGACCGGAATCTCCCCTCCAAAATAAGAGCGGTCCGCCATGCCGTACACGCAGCTAGACGGCATCACTTTAGGGAGCATGCGCTCCGGGATGTCCAGCTCCTTTAAGATATCCCGATCCCACCGCAACGTATGGATATTGAAAAGCATCGTGCGGGACGCGTTCGAGTAATCCGTCACGTGCGCCGCGCCCTTCGTCAGCTTCCAAATGAGCCATGTCTCGACCGTCCCAAACAGAAGATCCCCTTTCCGCGCGCGTTCCCTCGCCCCCTGCACATGGTCCAGGATCCACTTTAGCTTCGTCGCGGAAAAGTAGGCGTCGACCTTAAGGCCGGTCTTCTCCTGGATCATCCCCTCTAACCCCTTCTCCTTCAAGGAATCGCAATATTCCGACGTCCGTCGGCACTGCCACACGATCGCGCGGCACACTGGCTCCCCGGTCTCCTTATCCCAGACGATGGTCGTCTCGCGCTGGTTCGAGATGCCGATTGCCGCGATGTCAGCCGCAGACGCCCCGATTTTCTGCATCGCCTCCACGGCGACGCCGAGCTGCGTGGACCAAATCTCATTCGCGTCGTGCTCCACCCATCCGGGCTTCGGGAAATATTGCGTGAACTCCTTTTGCGCGACGCTTCGCATCTGCCCTTTTTCGTCAAACAGGATGCACCTGATGCTGGTCGTTCCCTGATCCAGCGCCATGATATATCTCGCCATCTTGCCATCCTCCGAATCATAACGATTTTCCGGCCCGCCTTTGCCGGTTCGCCTCGTATAAGAGGAGCGCCGCGGCTACGGCCGCGTTGAGGGATTCCGCCCTGCCCTCTAGCGGGATCCGCACGGAGCCGTCCGCTAGCCCCGCGACCGCCTCCCCCAGCCCCTTAGACTCATTCCCAATGAGGAAGCAGGTCGGCCCCGCGTAATCCGGGTCCCCGTAATAGGAAGCCCCGTCCAAGCGAGCGGCGTATACGCAGACGCCCCGGCGCCTCAGCTCCATGACGCAGCCGGGCAAGTCCCGCGTGGCCAAGAACGGGACGCGGAACAGCGATCCCATCGCGGCGCGTACCACCTTCGGGTGGTAGGCGTCCACGGTCGCGCCGCCTAGGATGACCCCTGTCGCGCCGGCGCCTTCCCCGGCCCTTAGCATCGTCCCCAGGTTGCCGGGGTCGCGGATGTCCTCTAAGGCAAGGATGAGCGCGTCCTCCCCGGCCATCCCGTCCAGGGAATGCTCCTCCATCTCCACGAGGCATAGGATGCCCTGCGGCGTCTTCGTGTCGCTGACGGCGGAAAATACGCGGTCGGACACAATCTCATAAGGGCAGTCCCCGGGGATCTTGTCCCCGCCGCCGGACTCAAGGAACGACTCCGAGACGTATACGCCGCGAACCCGCTCCTTGGGTGCCTCTAAGAAGAGCTTTAGCCCTTCCGCGACAAAAACCCGCTGTTCATAGCGGGTCTTTGCGTCTTTGTTCAAATGTGAGATCCTCTGTATCTGCCGGTTCGCCGTGCTCGTGATCATGGCCGCCCCCATCGCGCCCCGGCCTTGGCCCTTCCCTTCTCGCCCCGGCCGCCGCGCCTCTCATACGCTTAAGCTCTTGCAAATCTCAAACTGGTACTCCGGTATCTCCTTTTGCATCGCGAGAGCCTCATCAATGTCGAAATCCGTGAACTCCCCGTGCATATACCCGACGATGCGGTTCGTCTTGCCATCGCAGAGCAAATCCACCGCGTACGCCCCCATGGTCGACGCGTAGACGCGATCCTTGCAAGTAGGGCTCCCGCCGCGCTGCATATGGCCTAAGATGCTCGCGCGCGTCTCAACGCCGGTAGCCGCCTCGATGCGCCGCGCCATGCTCGCGGAATGCCCGATGCCCTCCGCGTTGATGATGATATGGTGCTTCTTCCCCTGCTTGCGGTTCGCGATGATATTGTTCACGAGCTTCTGCTCGTCGTAGTCATATTTCTCCGGCAGCAGGATGTCCTCCGCCCCGTTCGCGATCCCGCACCACAGCGCGATGTACCCTGCCCCGCGCCCCATGACCTCGATGATGGAGCAGCGCTCGTGGGACGTCGAGGTGTCGCGCACCTTGTCAATGGCTTCCATCGCCGTATTGACCGCGGTGTCAAACCCGATCGTGTATTCCGTGCACGCGATGTCAAGGTCGATCGTCCCCGGAATCCCGATCGTGTTGATCCCATGGGCCGCTAACTTCTGCGCGCCCTTGAAGGAGCCGTCCCCGCCGATCACGATGACGCCGTCAATCCCGTGCTTCCGGCAGATATCCGCGCCCTGCCTCTGCCCTTCCTCCGTCATGAACTCCGGGCACCTCGCCGTCTGCAGGATCGTGCCGCCGCGCTGGATGGTATCGGAGACGCTGCGCGCCTCCATATCTATGATCTCGCCCTGGAGGAGCCCGGCATATCCCCTCTTGATCCCCTTCACTTTTTTCCCCTTGGCGATGCCCTGCCGAACCACCGCGCGGATTGCCGCGTTCATCCCGGGCGCGTCGCCGCCGCTTGTCAATACGCCAATCGTCTCAATCTCTTTCGCCATGTCCGTTTCCTCCTGAATATGCAAAAAAATGCGCTGATTCTCTTTTCATTTTAATCTCTTTTCCTTGCATTTTCAATACTCTTTTCCACGACTTTCACATTATTTTCCCCAAGGATGGACGAGAGCCGCCGAACTGTTTCCGACGGGACTTTCGTGCCCTGCATGGACGGAAGGCGCTTCACCTGCTTTTCCCTGGCAAGGTAAATCACGACGCCGTCCCCCGCGCCCTGCCCGTCCCGCGCGCGGCTCCCGCCTAGGATGTCCATGACGCGCGGCTCCTGCCTCGCGTACTC
>CAZOLD010000101.1:1729-5748 GCA_964580595.1 uncultured Eubacterium sp. | reverse complement strand
GGAACGGCCTCAACCCCTCCGCCGTCATCCGGAACGGCCTCAACCCCTCCGCCGTTATCCGGCTGCGGCACGGGCTGCGGCTCCGGCTCGGGCTCTGGCGCGGGTTGCGGCTCCGGCTCGGGCTGCGGCTCATCCGGCTCATCTGAGACGGACGGCTCGTCTGAGACAGAGGGCTCGTCTGACACGGACGTCGTATCCTTATCCCCTTCCTCTCCCGCCGGCTTCTCTCCTTTGCTGACCGTGAGCGTGACCACGCTTCCTTCCTTCACCTTCGCGCCCGCTTTCGGGTCCTGGGAGATGACTAAGCCCTCGGCGACCACGTCGCTGTACTCTTTCTTTATCTTTTCCTTAAGCCCCAGCTCTTTCAGAGCCTTTTTCGCCTCTTCCTTTGTCTTGTATGCCAGTTCCGGCACTTCCGCCTTCTTAGGCCCCTTGCTGATCACGAGGTCAATCGGCTTGTAAGTGCTCTCCGTTTTCCCGGGCTTCAAGCTCTGGCTGATGATCTTGCCGGACGCGACTTTCGCGTCAAACTTCTTGGTAATCTCCCCAAGCGGAAAGGTATCGCCCTCTTTTTCCACCATGGCCTCTAAGCATGCCATGGCCTCCTTTTTCGTCATGCCGCGAAGATCCGGCACGACCTTGAGGGATTCCTCCTTGTCCACGATCCCTAAGGAAACCGTGAGGGACACTTGCGTATTTACGCTGATGCGCTCTTCCGCCTCAATGCTCTGCGCGATAATCCGCCCTTTTCCCACGTAATCGCTGTATTCTTCCTTGCAGTTTTTTTCGTCGAGCAAAAGCTTCTGCGCCTTGATCTCGCTGACCGCCTCCTCGTACTCCATCCCGACCAAGTCCGGCATCATGACTTCTTCCCGCCCGCCGCTCATGGTGACATGGACCGTCCTCGCGTTCGTGCCGACCCGCGCCCCAGCCTCGGGGTCCTGGCTTAGGATCCTGTCCTTCTCGATGCTCTCGCTATAGTTCATCCCGTTGATCTTGACTTTCAGGTCCTTCTCCGCCAAAACCTGCTCCGCCTCGTCAATGCCCATCCCGGAAACATCCGGGACGAACCGCTCGTCCTCGCCTAACGCGTAAGCCTCGTTCCGGCTCCCTATCACGTTCCTGTTAAGGCTGAGGTTCCCGGTCGCCGCTAGGACGACGCAAAGGACGACTAAAAGCCCCGCGGCCGCGGCAGCCGGCTTTAGCCAGGACGGCATCTTCACGCTTGCCTCTTTCTTCTTTTTTTCGTGGACGCGCTCCACCTTCACCTCATCGCCAAGCGCCTGATAGAAGCTTTCCGCGTCCTGGGTGCGGTATTCCTTCTTGACGTTTAAGCTGTTCATGATCGCGTTTTCCACGTTCGGGTCAATCTCGATCCCAAGCTCCGATGGCGTCTTGACCTGATCGTCCACCAGCCGCTCGATGGACTCCTGCGGACGCACGCCCGTCACCATCCGGTAAAATGTCGCCCCCATGGCATAGACGTCCGTCCAGGGCCCCTGCTCCCCCCGGCTGCGGTATTGCTCCTCCGGCGCGTATCCCGGCTTTAAGATCACGGAAAGACTTCTGGATTGCACGGCAGCCGCGTACCTTGCCGCGCCGAAATCCAATATCTTCACCTCGTTCTTGCTGGTAATGAAGATATTGTCCGGCGCGATGTCCCTGTGGATGATCCCTTCCTTATGGACTTCCGAAAGCCCCCTTAAGACGGCCATCGTGATCCTCTTCGCCTCATCCACGGGAAGCCGCTGCTTCTCCTTCAGGATCTCCTTTACCGTCCTGCCTTCTAGGAATTCCATGATGATGTATCCGGTCCCGTTCTCCATGAAGCAGTCATAGATATCCACGATTTCCGGGACCCTGTTGAACCTTGCTAAGCGCTTCGCCTCGGAAATGAAGCTGTCAAGGCCTGCCTGGAATTGCTCGGCGGCTTCCCCGGAAAAGACGGTGAGCATCTTTGTCCCGTAGCTCCTGGTGGAAAAATCACTGGGCAGGTACTCCTTGATCGCAATCTTGCGGTTTAACACGGCGTCCCAGCCGATATAGGTCACCCCGAACCCGCCATACCCTAAGACCTTCCCCACGACGTACTTTTCCCCAATGATCTTGCCAGGAAGGAGGTAGTAGGCCTCCTTCACCCCGGTCCCTTTTTTGTAACCGCATATTGGGCAAACTTCCGCATCCTCAGGAATCTCTTCCATGCAGCCCATGCATCTCATCATTTCCCAATCCTTTCCATCTGCTCCATCTGCTCCATGAGTTCCTCTGTACCCTGGCTCTCCGGCATGCCGTCCCATGCCGCTAGGAAATTCATTTTCTCCAAATCATACCCTTTTAGGAACGCCAGGTATGACGTCATCCTGTTTTCCTCATAATCCTCCAGCGCCTCCCGGTTCAACGGGATCCCCTCCTCATTTCCCATGTAGGCGACGTCCTCTAGCCCGTCGCTTAGCAGGAGGGATAAAAGGTACATCGCCGCGTTCTTCCGGTTCTGCGGGATATCGTCCCTGACACCATAGCAATGCCAAGGCAGGCCCACGAGCTGCCCTTTCGCAAGCACCGGGACTACCTTGAAGTCCGTAGGCGGCACCTGCTCCACCGTGACGGCCCTCACCGCGTCCATGCTGGAAAGATCCCCCAGGATGATCCCCATCTCATCCGCGCTGTCCTGAAACTTTTGGAAAACATCCTCCTCCGCGACAGACGCCGTGCCATCCGGGATCGTCCCTAAGAGATCAATCGATTCCACGGCGCTGTCCTCTTTCTGGACATTGACATAGCCGACCACGACCTGCACCGCGGTCGGCAGCTCATGCACCTTGTCCTCTAGCTTATCGAAATACAAATAATCCGACAGCTCCATCGTGCGCAGCAGCGGGCGGAGATCGGCGCAGGCATCCCGCGCGTCCAACCCATCCGTGCAGAAAAGTGCCGGCAGCGCGCCGCCCTCCTCGGCTTCTTTAAGCGCCTCGCCATATTCCGCCCTGTCATGGAACACCTTGGTCTTGACCGTAAGCTGCGGGCACTCCTCCTTCGCGCTGCCCGCAAGCGCCTCCGACAATTCCTCCCCGGCTCCTTCCGACTCCGCCAATAGCCAGACCTCCACGGTATCTTCCTTGATACGTGCCACGTCGACCCCCGCCTTCCCGGAAGAGAGGAAAAGGCCGATCGCCGCTAAGCCCCCGGCTACCACGAACACCAGCGCGAGCCCCACGGCCAGGAGCCTTTTCTGCCTCCGGCGCCGGCGGATCTCCTCTTCCGGAAGCTCCACCTTCTTCTTTTCCACGATCGCTTCCCTGAACTCATCCGCCGTCTGGAAACGCAGCTCCGGCCGCAGCGCCATTGCCTTTAAGATCACGCGCTCTTCCCATTCCTCAACCGGGACGCCATATTCCGACGGCTTCTTCAATTCATCCTTTTCCGCCCGGTCCGGCGCGTCCATGGGCTTCTCCCCGGTGACCATCGCGTAGTACACCGCGCCCGCCGCGTAAATATCCATGGGGAACCCCTGGATGTCGCTCGAGCGGTACTGCTCCGGCGGCGTATATCCCGCCTTCACCACCACGGCGTCCGACCGCCCCGTCTGCGTCCCCGCGAATTTGGCCGCCCCGAAGTCAAAAATCTTGACCGAATCCTCTCCGGTCAGGAATATGTTGTCCGGGCTGATGTCCTTGTGGATGATCCCTTTCTCATGTATCTTGGACAGCGCCTCTAAAATCGCCGCCATGTAACCTGCGGCTTCCTGAGCGGGAAACCGCCCGCGCTCCTTTAGCGCCTCCTTCAGCAACGGGGCGTCCACATACTCCATGATGATATACGCCGTCTGGTTCTCCTCGAAGAAATCATAGACGTTCACGATGTCTTTCTCCTTGGAGAAATACGCCATGTTCCTGGCCTCTTCTAAGAAGCGCGCGAGCTGGCGCTTGAATTCCGCCTCCTTGTCGCCGGAGAAAATCCCGACCTTCAATTCGCCCTCCCCGCGGTTCACCAGGCCCGCCGGGTAAAATTCCTTGATGGCC
>CAZOLD010000101.1:178-1719 GCA_964580595.1 uncultured Eubacterium sp. | reverse complement strand
CCACGACGCTTAACGCCGTGTCAAACGCCTTGTAGGTGATCCCGAAGCCCCCGATTCCAATGCTCGTTCCTATGATGTAGCGGCCGCGCAGGATCGTCCCCGGAGCAAGCTGGTACACCTGCTCCGGTTTCGTATCCTCCACATACCCGCAATAGGGGCATACCTCATAATCCCCCTTGATCTTGAAGCATTGAAAACAAATCTGATTCGCCATCTCGCACCTTTCAATACCGTCTTATCTTCACAACGTTGGAGTACTTGCTTTTGACATTCTTATTTACGGCTCTCACGCGGAATTGCCAAATTCCCTTCTTATAATTCGCATAGGAAAAGGTTACCTTGGTAGCGCTCCCCGATACAGACTTCCACAGCTTATGCTTTCCGCTCCCATACTTGCGTTCCACCTCGATCCTAGCGGCATTCGGTATCTTATTCCAGCTTAAGGTTATCTCTTTCGTGCTGCTGTTCGCCGTCCAGCTTAGGCTTGGCCTCCTTAGGCTCTTCACGACTTTTTTCGTGACCGGCTTAGAGTAAGTCGAGATCAGAAAACTCGCCTCATAGCTGGAATCAGAGTAAAGACTATATTTCCTGCCATAAATCGTTTTTAACGGATCCTTTTCCGCCTTGCCACGATTCCAGGGCATCACGACATACTGATAGGTTTTCCCATTCTTCAGTTTCTTTTTGTCCCGGTACTTCCCGCCCGACGTCTTGCCGATGAAGGAATACTTCTTAGATCCCTTGACACGCCGGTACACATAGTAGCTGTCCGCGCCTGTCGCTTTCTTCCAGGAAAGCTCAACCGCCTTGCCTTTCCCCTTCACCTTCGCGGTGACTTTCCCCATCTTCAGCTTAATCGTGCTGACCGTCACCTTGCATGAGGCCTTCACGCCATTTGGCGCGGAAACGGTAATCGTGGCGGTTCCTCCCCCGGCCCCGTAAACGTACCTATTTCCGCCCGACTTCCCCAAGAGAGCCACATGGCTGTTTGACGTCGCCCATTCCAGCGTCTTGTCCTTCGCGTTCGAGGGGGAAACCGATGCCGTGAGCTTATACTTGTCCCCCGCTGTCAATTTTAACGACGTCTTGCTCAGCTTCACGGACTTCACCGCGGCGCCGGCCGATGCCTTCGCCGATACCGTCACCTTGCAGGTGGCCGTGATGCCATTCGACGTCTTTGCCGTGATTACCGCCGTCCCGGCCTTGACGCCCTTTACCGTTCCGCCGCTGACGGTCGCCACGCCGGTGTTCGAGCTAGACCAGGTCACGCTCTTATCCGTCGTGTTCGACGGGAGCACGGTCGCCGTAAGCTTCTCGCTCTTCCCCGCCTGCAGGCTAAGGGACGTCTTGCTCAGCTTGATGGAGGTCGCGTTCAGCAACCTATCCACCGCGATTACCTCGCAAGAGGCCTTCAAGCCGTTTTTCGTCTCCACCGTGATGGTTGTCGTCCCCGCCTCTCTCGCGTATATGTACACGCTTCCGTCTTCATTTTGGACCATGTACCCTTCCTCGTCCTCCTGCCACACCGCGACATATTGATT
>CAZOLD010000101.1:0-168 GCA_964580595.1 uncultured Eubacterium sp. | reverse complement strand
GTAATAAGCGACCTTGTCATCTCCCGTGTTCCAGTATTTGTTTGGGCACGCGCCCTGCGGAAGCAAGGTCGCCTTAATGTTAAACCCATTGTTCTCCCCGACCTCAACGTATTTCTTCGTCTCGCTAAGCGATATGGAAGTGGGGTCAGGCATCACGGTCACTTCGCA
>CAZOLD010000100.1:0-5776 GCA_964580595.1 uncultured Eubacterium sp. | reverse complement strand
AGTCGGGAAGGCATCCTTCATGATGGAGTTGACTACCTCGCCCAGTTCCGTGACGTACAGGTTCTTATTTTCCTTCACGACATAATGCCGGCCAAGCAAGATGCTAATGGTGGGGGCGTAGGTGCTTGGCCGCCCGATCCCCAGCTCCTCTAAGGCCTTTACGAGGGAAGCCTCCGTGTAATGGGACGGGGGCTGCGTGAAATGCTGCTTCTCCTCAAGGCCTTTCAGCTTCAGCTGCGTGTCCTCCGTCACGGAATTCAGCAGTACGTTGCTCCCCGGCTTCTCGTCGTCATCCCCCGAATACACCGCGTGGTATCCCTCGAAAACGACCCTGGACGCAGAAACATGGAAGCGGTAGGCCCCCGCGCCGATTTGAATGGATGTCGTCTCATAAACCGCGTTCGCCATGCGGCTCGCCGTGAACCGATTCCAGATAAGCTGATAAAGCCGGAACTGGTCCCGGCTTAGTGATTCCTTGATCGACGACGGCGTCCGCCTGACGTCGGAGGGGCGAATCGCCTCGTGCGCGTCCTGAATGTTCGCCCCGCCCTTCCTGTCCCGGCTCTCTCCCGCGACGTAGGCGTCGCCGTAGCTCTCACGGACATATTCCTTCGCGGCTTGGTCTGCCTCTTCCGAAACGCGGACGGAATCCGTCCTCAGGTAGGTGATGACGCCGACGGTGCCCTGCCCCTTGACGTCGACCCCTTCATAGAGCTGCTGCGCGATACGCATCGTCTTCTGGGGAGAGAAATTCAAGTTCTTGGAAGCCTCCTGCTGCAAAGTGCTGGTCGTAAAAGGGAGGGGCGGTTTCTTCACCCGCTCCCCCTTCTTTACTTCCAGCACCCGGTAGCTTTCCCCTTCCAGCTTCTTCTTTATCTCGTCCATCTGCGTGCGCGACTTGACTTCTATCTTCCCATCCGCATCGCCATGGAATTTCGCGACGAGCTGCTTCTTCTCCCCAGGAATGGAAAATTTCGCATCCAAGGTCCAGTATTCCTCCGGGATGAACGCATTGATTTCCTCCTCGCGGTCGCAGACGATGCGCAGCGCCACGGATTGCACCCGCCCCGCGCTGAGGCCCCGCTTCACCTTGGCCCACAGCACGGGGCTGATGCGGTACCCGACCATCCGGTCTAGCATGCGCCTGGCCTGCTGGGCGTCCACGAGGTTCATGTCTATCTCCCGCGGCTGCTTCAAGGACGACCTGACCGCGTTTTTCGTGATCTCGTTAAAGCTGATGCGGGAAACGTCCTTCCCTTCCAGCTTCAAGGCCTTGGAAAGGTGCCAGGAAATCGCCTCCCCTTCCCGGTCCGGGTCTGTCGCTAAGTATATTTTGTCCGCTTTCTTCACTTCCTTCCGGAGGTTGGCCAGAATCTCGCCCTTTCCCCGTATCGTGATGTACTTAGGCTCATAGCCATGCTCCACGTCAATCCCCAGCTGGCTCTTGGGCAAATCCCTTACATGCCCGTTCGAAGCCACCACCTCGTAATTCTTCCCCAAAAACTTCTTGATGGTCTTCACTTTCGCCGGTGATTCCACGATTACAAGATATTTCGCCATGACTCTCATGCTCCTTTTCCCTCATCGCCCGTCCGCCTCCCAAAGGCCCCTTTCGGGATACGCGCCGCTAGGCCAAGACGCGCCGCAAGCTATGGCAGCGCCGTGGCCACATAGTAATTCTTATAGACCTCGGAAACATATCCTTTCTCCTCTAAGGAAACCAGGATGCCCGGCAATTCCGCCATGGAAAGGCCGGTCCGTTCCAACAGCTCGTCGAGGTTTTTTGGGCTTGAATCCAAACAACTATACACCAACCTTTCTGTTTTTTCAAGTAATTTTTTGCCAACGTCCATGGCAGGGCCGCTTTTTTCAGAAAAAATCCCCATTTCTTCCTTGAAATCCTCCCAGGATAAGAATATTCCGGCACCTTGCCGGATTAGGCGGTTCGTCCCCTCGCTCAACGCGTCGGTGGACCTTCCGGGGACCGCGTATACCTCTTTCCCCTGTTCCAGGGCGAAATCAACGGTAATGAGGGAGCCGCTGCGCTTCCTCGCCTCTACCGCGATTACGCAATCCGCCAATCCGCTAATCAACCGGTTCCTCTGCGGGAACAGATGGGCGAGCGGGGCGGTTCCCGGCGGATATTCCGACAGGATGCCTCCCGTCCGTGCCATGGCCTCATAGATTTCCCAGTTCTGCCTGGGATAGCAGACGTCCACGCCGCATCCAAGCACGGCATAGGTCTTCCCGCCGCCCCTTAACGCGCCCAAATGCCCGGCGCCATCGATCCCCGCGGCGAGGCCGCTGATGACCGGAATCCCTTCCATCGCAAGCTTCCGGCCAAGGCCTTCCGCCATCTGCCTGCCATACTCAGAGCACCCCCTTGCCCCGACGATCGCGATGGATGTCCTCCTTTCCTCCGGGAGCTTTCCAAGGCAATAAAGGCCATACGGGGGATTGTAAAGATGTTCCAGCCGCTCCGGGTAATCATCGTCTCCCCAGCAAATCAGCCGGATGCCGCGCTCTTCGCAGCCTTGGGCCATTTCCTCTGGTGCCTGCCCTGTCCTGCTATCCAAGAGGCATTGCCTCTCCTTTTCCGTCAGCATCGGCAATTTCCTCACCTGTTCCTTATCCAGCCGGTACAATTCCTCCAAATCCGGGAACAGGTTCTTGATCATGATTTTTTTCTTCCCCGGGATGGGGATAAGGCCAGAAAGCCAATAATCATACGGGGTCCTTCTTACAATGCCAAATCTTTCCGCCATCAAATTCCCCACACCCTCCTGTCAATGCTCCGGTAAATCAGGCTTTCAGCCATATGCTCCCTGCGTATCACCCTAGACCCCCCTAAGTCCGCGATCGTGCGCGCCACGCGGATTAGCCGGTAATAGCCGCGCGCGCTCAGCTCCAGCCTCTCAAAGGAATCCTGCAGCTCGCGCCCCGCGTCAGCGTCCATGGGGCAGAATGACTCGATCTCCGATACCGGAATCTGGCTGTTATATAAAATTCCCGTCCCCTCAAAGCGTTTTCTCTGGACTTCCTGCGCCTTCTCCACCCTCATGCGGATTTCCGCGGACGACTCCTCCTTCTTCCTGCCGACGAGGTCCGAAAGCGGGAGCCTCCTCACCTCCACGCAAATGTCCATGCGGTCCAAAAACGGGCGGCTGATCTTGCTTAAGTGCCTGGAAATCATGGCGGGGGAGCAGGTGCATCTGTTCCTGTCCGGAAAATAACCGCAGCTGCACGGATTCATTGCCGCGACCAGCATGATGTCGGCCGGATAGAGGTAGGTCCCGCTGCTGCGCGCCAGGCGGATGACCCGCTCCTCCAATGGCTGCCTTAGGATTTCCAGCACCGGCTTTTGGAACTCCGTCAGCTCGTCTAGGAACAGGACTCCCTTATGCGCCAAGCTGATTTCTCCTGGCTTTGGGACGGCGCCCCCGCCCGCAAGGCCGGCGATGCTGACCGTGTGGTGCGGGCTGCGGAACGGCCTCGCGTAAAATGCCTCCTCCCGCTGCCCGAACAGCCCGCTCACGCTGTAAATCTTGGCAAGCTCTAAGGCTTCTTCTTCCGTAAGTGGCGGGAGAATCGTGGAAACCGCTTTCGCAGCCAGGGTCTTCCCGGAGCCCGGCATCCCTAGCATGAGCATGTTGTGCCGGCCGGCGGCGGCTATCTCGCAAGCCCTCTTCAATACCTTCTGGCCGCGGATTTCGGAAAAATCGCAGCTGGACTGGCTGCCGGCCGGCTTGTTCCCTTCTATATTAATGGCGGCCGGCGCCTGAGGGTTCTTGTGATATTCCTCCAGAAGGCCGATCACCTGGCTTAAATCCCTTGCCGGCAGGACGGTCATCCCTTTCGCGACCCGCGCCTCCGTCAAGTTCCCCTCCGGGACGCAAACCGTCCGCTTCCCCGCCTCCCGTGACGCGAGCACGATCGGGAGGATCCCGGCGGTAGGCCTGATCTCCCCGTTTAGGCTAAGCTCCCCGGCAAACACGATGCCATCTAAGGCTTCCTGCGATATCCACCCATAAGCCGACAAGACGGCTAACGCAATCGGCAAGTCAAAGCCCGTCCCCGTTTTTCTGATGCCGGATGGGCTAAGGTTGATCGTTACTTTTTTTGGCGCAAGACGGATCCCACTGTTGCGGATCGCGGCCTTCACGCGTTCCTTCGCTTCCTTCACCTCGGAAGAAAGCTCGCCCACCATCTCAAAGACGGGCATGCCATCACATACGTCTGCCTCCACCTGTACCAGAACGCTCTGGATCCCGCAGACAATGGCCGTAGACACTATTCTATACAATTTTACCTCTCCCTTATGGCAATTGGGAAAAATGGGCGAAACGCCCCAGAAAAAAGATATGGGTATTCTATCACGGATTCCGGCATTTAGCAAGCGTTAAATCGTGATTCAGTAATCCTCTTGGCGCAGCAGCACCTCCTTGACGTAGCGAAACGTCCGATCCTCCCCCTCCGTCGCGAGCATATGGAGCAGCTTCTCTAAGAGGGCCCTCGTGTCGTCATGCAAAAGATACGCCTTCTTCCCCTGCTCGTAATATTCCAAAGGGGAAGCGTCCGTGTATCGCTCCTTCAAGTAATTCTTCGAGGCAGACACCCGGTCAATGAACATCTCGGCCACATACTTGATGGGCATCTTCATCCCCACGACCTGCTTCTCCCCGTCAATCCCATAGTCCGTCCAATACTCCAAGTGGTGCTTGTTCCTCCCCTTATGGTGAAGCCAGGCGGAAGAATACCCCTTCTCCTTCCGCTCCATGTTATGCGGGCTCTCCTTGCCCGTGTAGTACTTGCATCCGGGCAGGAATTCCGCGGGAGAATACTTGGAAAGGTCGTGCAGCAGGCCCTGCCTGTACAGGCCCACGCGAAAACACCCCTTTAATACGAGCATCTTATGATGGTTAATCGTCTTTAAATGTTTCCAAACGTTCACGTTTATCCCTATCTCCCTAATTTCAGCGAAATTAAATATAAAATTAATAAATGCAGAGGGTAAAAGGCATAAAAGAAATACTTAAGGGAAGCGCCCCGCTTCCCATTATAGAAGAGCATGGGCACCGCGGCCACCGCCGCGTAGCTCTGTATCCCGCTCCCGTACGCCAGCCAATTCCCGAGCAGGAATGCCGCCTGCCTCGCGATGGCATGCCCGCGGAGGAAGAAAAAAATCAAGATCAGCGCGACCCCGTTCGCGCCATAGTCCGTGTGCAGAACCTGCGCTAAGACCAGCATGAGAAGGGAGGAGAGGCAGCCCGCCAGGATCCCCCGCCCCTCCACGAAAGGAACCAGCGCCAAAAGCCCAAGAAGCAGCGTGAAAAAAACGTTCTGATGCCAAAAGCTGACGCCGCCATAAAACGCGAAATCAAACGGGAGCTCCGATATGAGGGCAAAAAGGAGGAGCCTCCCCGCATACTTCCTGATATCCCTCGTATGCGACGCGCCCTCGGCCAATAGGAAGCAATAAATCGGGAAAGCCACCCTGCCTACCATCCGCATCGCAATATATTGCGGAAACAGGATCGCCCCCGCATGGTCGACTAGCATGCAGGCCATGGCAATCCATTTCAGCGTGGAACCGCTTATCCCAATTTTCTTCTCTTCCATCTCATTTTCCCCATTTCCCCCATTCTGCGCTTCCCCGGCCTCCGAAGGGACCCGCGTCCCATTTCCCCGCCACGCGGACGCATCGCGATTTCCTTCCCTCCGTGTCTCCAAGGGCGCCCCCGCCAAGGCTCCCCGCAGTACGCTGCCCACCCGGTTG
>CAZOLD010000099.1:0-5857 GCA_964580595.1 uncultured Eubacterium sp. | reverse complement strand
GCACTATGACCTCGTGCTGATGGACGTGCAGATGCCCGTCATGGACGGGTACGCGGCCACGCGCGCGATCCGCGCGATGGAGGACCCGGCGGCGTCCGGCCTCACGATTATCGCCATGACGGCCAACGCGTTCGAGGAAGACAGGGAAAAAGCGAGAGAGGCCGGCATGGACGGCTACCTGCCGAAGCCCATCGACATCGAGAAGATGTTGGATCTCCTAAAAGAAATATTCGAGAAACAACAAGAATAAAACTCCAACTCCCCGCAAGCGGGGCGCCACTATGGATGAAAGCCCACGGATTGCTACGCTGCGGCGCAGCTCCCGCAATCCTGCCCGTATTCGCAATCCGGGCTAACGCCCTACTTGCTCATACGGGTTAGCGTCGCTAATGTCCATGCGGACCCAACTGCAAGCAGTCCGTCCGCATGCCCATTGCGACTGGGCTTTCAAAATAAAGGGACAGGCCGCGCCCGGCAAGGAATCCATTCCCAAATCCCTCCCGGGCACGGCCTGTCCCGTTCTCTGGCTCATTCTCGTTCCCCTAAGACGCGCGGCCACGCGGCTTCCGCGAGGCCTCCCGCCGGGGGGCGGACTCGCCCCTATACCAGCTCTAAGAGCACCTCCAGGGCGCCGTCGCCCTTGCGCTGCCCCAGCTTCACGATCCTGGTATAACCGCCATTCCGTCCTTCGTATTTTGGGGCAATCTCATCAAACAGCTTATTGGTGAGGTCAACCATCTTCGTGTTCCTCTTCCTGCCCGCGGTCTCCTTCGGCACGTATTTCACGGGATAGAGCACCTGGGCCATCATGCGCCTCGCGTGGAGGCGGGACGGAAGATCCTTCTTCACCTGCTTCTCGACTTCATCGTACACGGGAACCTTCTTGCCGTCCACGACTTCCTTGATGCGCTTGCCGTCCTTGTCCTTGCGGGCGACCTTCGCCTTCACGGTGACTTCCTCGTAGTTGTCCTTCTCGCGCACCGCCATCGCGATCAGCCCCTCGGCCACCTTGCGGACTTCCTTCGCCTTCGCTTCCGTAGTCACAATCCTGCCATGGTACAGGAGAGCCGTCACCTGATTGCGGATCAGCGCCTTCCTCTGGGCAGTAGTCCTCCCTAATTTCCGATAACCTCCCATTTTCTTTCCTCCATATCCGCGGCTTCGCTCTTCGGGCTTACAAGCCGCCAGGCCTTATTCTTCCCCGGGGTTCAGCTGAAGGCCCAGCTCCTTGAGCTTGCCGAGCACTTCCTCCAGTGACTTGCGCCCCAGGTTCCGCACTTTCATCATGTCCTCGGGCGTCCGGTTCGTCAGCTCCTCCACCGTGTTGATCCCCGCCCGCTTCAGGCAGTTATAGGAGCGGACGGACAACTCTAATTCGTCTATGTTCATTTCCAGGACTTTTTCTTTCGCATTGTCCTCTTTCTCAATCATGACCTCCGCCGTCTTCGCGTTTTCCGACAGGTCGATAAACAGGTTCAAATGCTCGCTGAGCACTTTCGCCGCCAGGCTCACCGCCTCGTCCGGCTCCAGCGCGCCATTCGTATAGACGTCCAGCGTCAGCTTGTCATAATCCGTAATCTGCCCCACGCGCGTGTTCTCCACCGTGAGGTTCACGCGCTCCACAGGCGTGTAAATGGAGTCAATCGCGATCACGCCAATCGGCACGTCCTCGCCCTTGTTCTTATCAGCGCTCACGTACCCCCTGCCCTTGGTAATCGTCAGCTCCATGTACAGGCGCGAATCCGTCCCGCCGTTCAAGTGCGCGATCACCAAATCGGGGTTCATCACCAGGATATCCGGATCCACCTGGATATCCGCCGCGGTGACGATGCCCTCGCCTTCAAATTCAATATAAGCGACTTTCGCCTCGTTGGTCGAGCTAGTGTTCCTCAACGCCAGGTCCTTGATGTTCATGATGATCTCGGTCACGTCTTCCTTCACGCCAGGGATCGAGCTGAACTCATGCAGGACGCCTTCGATCTTCACCTGGCTGACCGCCGCGCCTGGCAGCGAAGACAGCATGATCCTCCTTAGGGAATTTCCGAGCGTAGTGCCGTAGCCTCTTTCCAGTGGCTCCACGATGAATCGGCCGTATTTCTTGTCGTCTGAAATCTGCGCTATCTCAATTCTCGGTTTTTCAAATTCGAACACTACAAAGTCCCTCCTTTATGGATATCGGCGCCTGTCACGGGTTACTTCGAATACAACTCGACAATAAGCATCTCATCCACCGGGACGTCGATCGCCTCCCTGTTCGGCAATTCCTTCACCGACCCGACCAAATTCTCCTGGTCGCACTCCAGCCACTCCGGCACCATCCTTCCCCCCGTCACTTCCAAGATGTCCTTGTACCGCTGCATGCCCTTGGCCTTCTCGGTAAGCTCAATCTTATCCCCCGCCTTGACCAGGTAAGAGGGGATCTGCACCAGCTTGCCATTGACTAAGACATGCCTGTGGTCAACGACCTGCCGGGCTTCCATCCTGGTCCTCGCGAACCCCAGGCGGAAAATGACGTTATCCAGCCTGCGCTCGAGGAGAACCATCAGGTTCTCGCCCGTCATGCCCTTCATCCTGTCCGCTTTCAGGTAGTAATTGTGGAAGGGCTTCTCCAGGACGCCATAGATGAACTTCGCTTTCTGCTTCTCCCGCAGCTGGAGCCCATACTCGGAAACCTTCCTGTTTGACCTCTTCAGCTGCCTCTTGGACTTCTTGTCAATTCCCAAATATACGGGGTCTAGGCCGAGCGACCTGCACCTCTTCAGAACCGGAACTCTGTTTACTGCCATCTCAACATACCTCCTGACTAAACTCTTCTACGCTTGGGCGGACGGCATCCGTTGTGCGGCACCGCCGTAACATCCTTGATGCTCGTTACTTCCAGCCCGCACGCCTGCAGCGCGCGGATTGCCGCTTCCCTGCCGGACCCCGGCCCCTTCACCATGACGTCAACCGTCTTCAAGCCATGCACGAGGGCCGCCTTCGTCGCGGCTTCCGCCGCCATCTGCGCGGCATACGGGGTGGATTTCCTCGAGCCCCGGAAGCCGAGGCCGCCCGCGCTCGCCCAGGACAGGGCGTTCCCTTCCGTGTCCGTGATCGTCACGATCGTATTGTTGAAGGATGACTGAATGTGGGCTTGCCCACGCTCCACGTTTTTCTTTACGCGCCTCTTTGTCACTTTTTTCGCAGTGTTCTTCGCCATTTCTAAATTAACCTACTTTCTCCTATCATGCTACGCCGGGAGCCGCCGCGACGGCGTCCCGGCATTCTTCATTCCTAAACCTCCCATGCCCCGCATGCGGGGCGCCATCGTAGACAGAAACCTGCGGATTGCTCCGCTGCGATGCAACTCCCGCAATCCCGCCCGTATTCGCAATCCGGGCTACCGCCCTTATACGGGTTAGCGTCGCTAATGTCCACGCGGACCGGGCTGCAAGCAGTCCGCCCGCATGCCCATTGCGACTGGGCTTTCAAGTCAAATCCTACTTCTTCTTGTTCGCGACGGTCCTCTTCGGGCCCTTCCGCGTCCTGGCATTCGTCTTTGTGTTCTGCCCGCGAACCGGAAGCCCCTTCCTGTGCCGGATGCCGCGATAGCAGCCGATCTCCTGAAGCCGCTTGATGTTGAGGGCGACCTCCCTGCGCAAATCGCCTTCCACCATCTGCGTCGCCTCAATCACCTCGCTGATCCGCTTGACCTCCTCGTCCGTCAAGTCACGGACGCGGGTGTCCGGGCTCACGTTCGCCTCTTTCAAGATGCGGTTGGAGCTTGACCGGCCAATGCCGTAAATATACGTCAATCCAATCTCGACGCGTTTCTCTCTCGGTAAATCTATGCCTGCGATACGAGCCATATGTACTCTGCACCTCCATAAACTAAGTGATCTTGGGGTAAAAATGGCAGGCAGACCCGCAACAAAATCCGCCTTACGCACGAAAAACAAACGCATGCAGCTGCGGTTGCTCGCCCTGAAATGAGTGCATGCCCTTGTCCTTTGCTTATTCCCGCGCATTCTCCCGGATTCTCCGGTACAAAAACCCGGAACAGCCGCGCGGACGCTTATTTAAATAGCAAGGCTCCTTCCCTGCCGGGCCTCCTTGCTACAGCCGCTCAAAAAAATTCAAGCAACGGGGCGCCTAGCCCTGACGCTGCTTGTGCTTCGGATTCTCGCAAATCACGCGAATCCTGCCCTTGCGCTTGATAACCTTGCATTTCTCGCAAATGGGCTTCACGGATGAACGCACCTTCACGGCAATCCCTCCTTCCCTTCGCCTGTCGGCTTACTCAGGGCCAGCGCCACGCGTTTTGGGCGCAAAAACCCCTTGCTCCAAAAAGTGTCCACGTTGGATTGTACCACGCCGGCACGCAAAAATCAAGATGTTTTTACCTGCTTCCTCCCGCAGCAATACTTGTATTTCTTCCCGCTCCCGCAGGGGCACGGATCGTTCGGGTATACCTTGGCGGACTGGCGCCTCTTGGGCCCTTTCTGTACGCTCTCGTCGCGGTTCGTGCCCGTCACCTTCGCCACCTGCTCGCGCTCCACTTTCTGCTCGATCCTCACGTGGAACAGGATGCGCACGACTTCCTCCTGGATATTGGCGATCATGCTGTCAAACATGTCAAAGCCGCTCATCTTGTATTCCACCAGCGGGTCGCGCTGCCCGTAAGCCTGCAGGCCGATCCCCTGACGGAGCTGATCCATGTCGTCGATATGGTCCATCCACTTGCGGTCAATGGCCTTCAGCAGCACGACGCGCTCCAGCTCGCGGACGGCCTCCGGCTCCGGGAATTCCGCTTCCTTCATCTCGTAGAGCTTGACCGCCTTCTCCTTCAGATGCTGCTTTAGTTCATTTGCCTGGATCCCCTCCACGTCAGACGGCGTGACGGGATCCAGCGGAATAATCGGGATCAGCAGCTGGTTCAGCTCGTTCAAATCCCAATCCTTGCTGTCCTGCTCGTCCGAGATGCAGGTATCCACCGCACTCTCCACGCGGTCGGTGATCATCTTGTAAATCGCGTCGCGCATGTTCTCCCCGTCCAGCACGCGGCGGCGCTCCGCGTAGATTATCTCCCTCTGGTCATTCATCACCTGGTCGTACTCCAGGAGGTTCTTGCGAATGCCGAAGTTATTGGTCTCTATCTTCATCTGCGCCTTCTCGATCGCGCTCGTTAGCATCTTATGCTGGATCTGCTCATTCTCCGGGACGCCCAGCGCGTTGAACATGTCCATCAGCCGCTCGGAGCCGAACAGGCGCATCAGGTCGTCCTCCAGGGAAATGAAGAACTGGGACTCGCCGGGATCGCCCTGCCGCCCGGAACGCCCGCGCAGCTGATTGTCGATACGCCTCGCCTCATGGCGCTCCGTGCCGATAATCTTCAAGCCGCCCGCGGCCCTCGCCGCCTCGTCGAGCTGGATGTCCGTGCCTCGCCCGGCCATGTTCGTCGCGATCGTCACGGCGCCGTGCTGCCCTGCCTCCGCCACGATCTCGGCCTCCATCTCATGGAACTTCGCGTTCAGGACCTTATGCTGGATGCCGCGCTTCTTCAAGAGCCCGCTCACCAGCTCGGACGTCTCAATCGTGATCGTGCCGACAAGCACGGGCTGCCCCTTCTCATGGGAGCGCACGATCTCCTCGATGACCGCGTGGAATTTCTCTTTCTTCGTCTTATAAACCGCGTCCTGCAGATCCGTGCGGATGACCGGCTTATTCGTGGGGATCTCGATGACGTCCATGCCATAGATGTCCCGAAACTCCTTCTCCTCGGTCAGCGCGGTTCCCGTCATGCCCGCCTTCTTCTTATATTTATTGAAAAAGTTCTGGAAGGTGATGGTCGCGAGCGTCTTGCTCTCGCGCTTTACCT
>CAZOLD010000098.1:437-5972 GCA_964580595.1 uncultured Eubacterium sp. | reverse complement strand
GCGGACGATATTGCGGGGGAGATCCCGCGATTTCGTCACGGCCGTGGACGAGAACAACATCATCATCGTGAAGGAAGTCATGGAGAACGAGGGGCACGAGGAATTGCATAAGACGGCGGAGTCGATTTGGAGCCAGTTTTCCGGCAACGACAAGGAGACGCATATCGCGTACGGGACGGTCGTGAACGATATCCGCGAAGTCTCCCGCTCCTACAAGGAGGCCAAGATGGCCCTGGACGTGGGGCGGATTTTCTTTGAGGAGCGCTATATCGTCGCGTACTCCACGTTGGGCATCGGGCGCCTGATTTACCAGCTGCCGATCCCGCTTTGCAAGATGTTCATCAAGGAGATTTTTGGCGGGCGCTCGCCGGATGAGTTTGACGACGAGACGCTGGTCACGATAAACAAGTTTTTCGAGAACAGCCTGAACGTTTCCGAGACGTCCCGGCAGCTGTACATCCACCGCAACACGCTGGTGTACCGGCTGGACAAGCTGCAGAAGAGCACGGGGCTGGACTTGCGCGTGTTCGAGGACGCCATCACGTTCAAGATCGCGCTGATGGTCGTGAAATACATGAAATACGTGGAGACGCTGGATTACTAGGCGGGGAGGATGGGCATGATAAAGCTGGAAAATGTCAGCAAGGCATATTCCGCGGGGATTCCCGCGCTAAATAACGTCAACCTGGAGATCGCGGCGGGGGAATTCGTGTTCGTCGTCGGCGACAGCGGCTCGGGGAAATCCACCTTAATCAAGCTCCTCCTAAAGGAGCTGGAGCCGACGGAGGGGACCATCACCATCAACGGGCAGAATATCGGGAACATCCGCCATAAGGACATCCCCCGGTTCCGCAGGAATATCGGCGTCGTGTTCCAGGATTTCCGTTTGCTCAAGGACAGGAACGTTTACGAGAACGTCGCGTTCGCCCAGCGCGCGGTTGGCACGTCCGTGAAGGCCATGCGCCGGAAGGTGCCGGCGGTCCTCTCGATGGTCGGGCTCGCGGCGAAATACAAGTCCTACCCCAGGGAGATATCCGGCGGCGAGCAGCAGCGCGTGGCGATTGCCCGGGCGCTGGTGAATGAGCCGAAGATCCTGCTCGCGGACGAGCCGACGGGGAACTTAGACAACCATAACGCGTGGGAGATCATGAAGCTCTTGGAGGAAATCAACGGCAGGGGCACGACGGTCCTGGTCGTTACCCATAACATGGACTTTGTCAAGACGATGCAAAAGCGCGTGATTATCATGAAGCAGGGCGTCGTCGTCGGGGACGAGTAGATTGCGTCGCCCAAGGGCGCGTGGCGCCCGGAGGACGTGTGGAAAGGCAAATGAGCGCGTGGCGCCCGGAGGACGTGCGGAAAGGCAAATGAGCGCGGGGCGTGCGGAGAAAGCGAGTGAGCGCGGCGCCCGGGGACGTGTGGAAAGGCAAATGAGCGCGTGGCGCCCGGGGATAGACAGAAAGTCGAGAGAGCGCGTGGTGCCCGGGACGCGCGGGGAAGGCAAGTGAGCATGGCGGGGGATACGCGGGCGCGTGGCGCCCGGAGGACGGAAAAGGAATGTAAGCGGGGCATAGCGAGGAAAGGATGAGGGGACAGCGATGAGGATTAGCACATTTTTCTATGCCATCAAGCAGGGGGCGAAGAACATCTGGAAGAACAAGATGTTTTCCCTGGCCTCCGTGGCGACCATGACGGCATGCATCTTCCTGTTCGGCGTTTTTTATTCCATTGTGGTGAATTTCCAGCACGTGGTGAAGGATGTGGAGGAAGGCGTGGCCGTCACGGTTTTTTTTGTGGACGGCGCGACGCAGGAGCAGATGGACGAGGTTGGGAGGCAGATCAGCAAGCGGGCCGAGGTTTCCCGCTGGGACTTCATTTCCGCGGAAGAGGCGTGGGAGGAGTTCCAGAAGGTCTATTTCGAGGGCGCGGAGGATATGGCGGAGGGGTTTGAGAATGACAACCCGCTGGCCAATTCCGCCCATTACGAGGTTTACATGAACGACATCTCCATGCAGCAGGAGCTCGTGGATTTCATCACGTCGCTGGATGGCGTGAAGGAAGTGAAGAGCTCGGATTCCGCGGCCAACACGCTTACGGATTTCAACCGGCTGATCGGCTATGTGTCCGCGGGCATCATCCTGATTTTGCTGTGCGTCTCCGTGTTCCTCATCAGCAATACCGTCACGATCGGGATCGCGGTGCGCAAGGAGGAGATCGGGATCATGAAGCTGATTGGCGCGACGGACTTTTTCGTGAAGGCGCCGTTCATGGTGGAGGGGATCCTGATCGGGCTTATCGGCTCTTTGGTGCCGCTCCTGCTTTTGTATTACATGTACGCGAAAATCGTGATCTATGTCGCGGAGAAGTTCCAGTGGCTGGACGGGATGGTGACGTTCCTCCCCGCGAACACGGTGTTTTCCACGCTGGTGCCGGTGAGCCTGCTTTTGGGGGTAGGGATCGGGTTCTTAGGCAGCTTCGTGACGATCCGCAAGCACTTGAACGTTTAGGGAGGGCACGCATGGGGGATTTCCCTGACGCCGCTAAAAGGACGGCACGTCTGGCGATGGCGATCCCGCGCGAAAGGCGTTTATGCGGGATGCTTAATCCGGGAGGAAAGAGGGAGGAGGGTAAAATAATAAGATGGAAGGACAAGAGCAAAGGCAGCAGGAGGGGGAAACCATGAGCGCTCCCGGCGAGGGCGGGACGGCTCGGGGAAAGGCGGGGAAGCACAGGTTCGGCCTCGGAATCCTGCTGGGAGCGCTGCTTGGCATGGCGTGCTCGGGGGTCCTGATCCTATGCTTGGCTGGATATTCGAGCCGGCAGCGGGAGGCGGCGCTCCAGGGAGAGGATCCCGCGAGCAGCACGATGGAGGCGATCTCCCAGGAAAACGTCAATGAGTAAGAGATGACGAGCGCCGACCTGATCGACCTATACTTTTTCGAGGATTTTGACCTGAACGCGGTCGCGGAGGGGGTTTATGCCGGGATGTTGGAGAGCCTGGGCGACCCCTACTCCGAATATTACACGGCGGAGGAATACGAGGCCTTAAACGAGGTCTCCACAGGGGTTTATTGCGGGACCGGCGCGGTGCTGACCCAGGATCCGGAAACGATGGCCGTGACGGTGGTGCAAGTGTACCCGGACACGCCGGCGGCGGAGGCGGGCCTGAAGGATGGGGACGTCATCGTGAAGGTCGGCGACATTGAGGCGAATACCATGGAGCTGACGGAGCTGACCTCCTACATCAAGGGGGAAGAGGGCACCACGGTCCACCTGACGATTGCCCGGCAGGGCAGGGACGATTACCTGGAATTTGACGTGACGCGCCGCCCCGTCACGATCCCGTCGCTGGCATACGTGATGCTGGAGGGGAAGGTAGGGCTCATCCAGGTGGCGGAGTTCTCCACGGCCACGCCGGAGCAGTTTGACAAGGCCATCGACGACCTGGAGTCGCAGGGGGTGAGGGCCTTGATCATCGACCTCCGCGACAACCCGGGAGGCGCACTGGAAGCCGTGTGCACGATGCTGGACAAGATTTTGCCGAAGGGTTTGATCGTGTACACGGAGGACAGGAACGGCGAGCGCGTCGATGAGAATTCGGACGCGGCCTGCATGGACCTCCCGATGGCTGTCCTGGTCAATGAGAACAGCGCGAGCGCGTCGGAGATTTTCGCGGGCGCGATCCAGGATTACGGGTACGGGACCATCATCGGCACGACGACGTTCGGGAAGGGGATCGTGCAGACGCTTTTCCCGTTAGATGACGGAAGCGCCGTGAAGGTGACGACGGCGAAATATTTCACGCCCAAGGGGAAAAATATCCATGGGGTCGGGATCAAGCCCGATATCGAGGTGGAGTATGAATATACCGGGAAAGAGGACGAGGAATACGACCCGATGCTTGACAAACAGGTAGTGAAAGCGTTGGAAACACTGAAAGGGGAGTGACCCGCGGGAACGACGGAAGGCGATTCGCGAGGACGAGGGGAAGCGTTGCGCGGGGATGAAGGGATACGGTCTGCGGGGACGGCGAAAGGCGATTCGCGAGGAGGAAGGGAAACGCTCCGCTGAGATGAAGGAGGGGAAAACGCTCCGCGAGGATGAAGGAAGGGGAACGCTCCGCGGGAACGAGGGAAGGGGGTTCGCGAGGACGAGGGGAAGCGCTCCGCGGGGGTGAAGGATACGGTCTGCGGGGACGAAGGAAGGGGGTTCGCGAGGACGAGGGGAAGCGCTGCGCGGGGATGAGTATGGAAGGACTCGCCCGCGATGGGGAGGCGGCTCAGCTGCCGCCTCCTTCTCCCGGCTGGCTCGCGATGGCGTCCAGGAACAAGTGCCGGATCGAGGTGTGGATGTCCGGCCCCAGGAGGGGGACATTGGCGTCCGGGATCATGCCTCCCGCCATGGAGGGATGCCCGCCGCCGCTCCCGTAATCCTGCAATGCCTGGGAAATAAGGATGCCCGCGTGCACGTTCGGCTTCTCGGAACGGATGGAGAACCGGATGCCCGTGGTCTGCATCGCGTAGATGACCGCGATCGTCACGACATCTAAGGACAGGATGAAGTCGGAAATGATCGCGATCAGCGCCTGCGCACAGTTGAAGGGGATGTAGGCGAACCCGACCCCGTCGAAAATCTGGATGTTCTGGATGGCCGCGCCATAGGCGCGCAAGTCGTCAAATTCCATCGTGTTGGAATACATCGCCTTCACCAGATCCCAGTCCGCGCGCGGGAACAGGTAAGCTAACATTTGCGTGTCGAGATCCGTCGTGCCGCGCGTGAGATCCGCCGTGTCCATCTTGATGCCGTATGCCAGGGCGGCGGCGCAATTCTGCGAGATGGGCGTGTCCGTGTCCCGGAAATAAGACGCGATCAAACAGGCGCATGAGCCGACCGGGCGGATGTCCTGGTATTCATAGGCATAAGGGAAGAAGATCGGGTGGTGGTCGATGCAGGCTACCTCCCGCCCGATGAGGTTCGTGACGTTGCTGTTTTTTTTCTGGGAATCCACCAGCACGATGGAGTCGTCTTCCGTCATGTGCGCGATCTCGGATTTGGAGCGCATCGTGATCTGGAACGTGTCGAGCATTTTTTTCGCGCTGAGACGGTCAATCCTCCCGTCGTAGCATAGCGTGGAGGGGATGCCGTGGTAATCGAGGAATTGCTGGAGGCCGAACGCGCTCGCGATGGCGTCCGGGTCCGGGAAGTTGTGCGTCTGGATATATACGGTATGGGTTTTTAAGATACTCACTAAATTCATTGGGTTCATCTTTGGGGTTCCTTTCATCTCATCGCCGCGCGGCGGCCCTTTCGCGAGGCACGCGTTTCTTGGCCGCATGCCTCCATGATAAAAAAATCCCACCGTGGTGCGCAGTGCGTTGTCGCCTGATGCGTGGTGGGTTCTGTCTACAAGCATTGTAAATGATTTTCATCCCCATGTCAATAATCCCGGCAAAAAATCCGCCGCGCCGGAAAATGAGTTTTTGCGTTCTGCGTTTCCGGAAGGCGCGTGGAGATTCAGGTTTATCCTATTATCCT
>CAZOLD010000098.1:0-427 GCA_964580595.1 uncultured Eubacterium sp. | reverse complement strand
GCATTTCCCGTGTACATCTGTTTCCCTCTTGAAGCTTAGCGAGATACGTTCAAAATCAAAGGTAACGAAGGCAAACATATCGTTGTTCATCCATGCCTGTGTCAAGCCCCGCGCCAAATTCGGCCAGTGTTTTCGCCTTGCCTTGGCTTGACGTATGGCAGGAGCATGCTGACGGCGCATCTCCTGTCCTATTGCGTTGCGCGGCAGGCTTATGCTGGCGACGTTGCATTAACCATGAGCGTTTCATGGCAGGCTTATGTAGGCGACGTTGCTCTTGGCTTTGCATGTTTCATGGCAGACTTACGCTGGCAACGCAGCCCTTGGCCTTTTGCATTTCATGGCAGTCTTATGCTGACGGTGCGGCCTTGGCCTCGCGCGTTCAAGACCCCTGCACCCCGCAGTGCTGCATCACGCAATTCGAGAACAC
>CAZOLD010000097.1:0-6000 GCA_964580595.1 uncultured Eubacterium sp. | reverse complement strand
CGAGGACGAGGACACGATAGATTTTGACGCGCTTCGGAAGGACATGAAGAACGACAGCCTAGGCGCCTTTTTTGGCGGGGGATTCGGCGGCGCGATGGCGGAAGTGTCGGATATCGAGCGCGCGTCGGAAGAGGAGCTGGTGCGCATGGCGCGAAGAAAAGGCATCGACTTGAGGAAATACAGGGAGTGACCCGCCGGCCAAATATTTTCACAAATGCGAAGGAAAATCTTGTAGAAGATAAAATTATGGGATATAATGAGAAAAATAACGCAAAAAAATAACGCAAAGGAGAAGTGAAGGGTATGAAACGAATTGGAATGCTGACGAGCGGAGGCGACTGCCAGGCCTTGAACGCGGCGATGCGCGGCGTGGTGAAGGGCCTTAGCCACAATTTGGACGAACTGGAGGTATACGGGTTCTTCAACGGGTACAAGGGCTTGATATACGGGGATTACCGCTTGCTGACGGGGGCGGATTTCTCGGGCATCCTGACGAAGGGCGGGACGATCCTGGGCACGTCCAGGCAGCCGTTCAAGCTGATGCGCACGCCCGATGAGAAGGGCCTTGACAAGGTGGAGGCGATGAAGCAGACGTACCATAAGCTGCGCCTCGACTGCCTCGTGATCTTAGGCGGGAACGGCACGCAGAAGACCGCGAACCTGCTGCGCGAGGAGGGGCTTAACATCATCCATCTCCCGAAGACGATCGACAACGACATCTACGGCACGGACGTGACATTCGGGTTCCAGAGCGCCATCAACATCGCGACGGAAGCGATTGACTGCATACACACCACGGCCGCGTCCCATAACCGCGTGTTCATCGTGGAGGTCATGGGGCATAAGGTAGGCTGGCTGACGCTCTATGCCGGGATTGCCGGCGGCGCGGACATCATCCTGCTCCCGGAGATCCCGTACGACATTGACAGCGTGGTAGCCGCCATCGAGGCTCGGAACAAGGCGGGCAAGGGATTCACGATCCTCGCGGTGGCGGAAGGCGCGATTTCCAAGCAGGACGCGAAATTATCCAAGAAGGAGCTGAAGGAGAAGCTGATGAATTACAAGTTCCCCTCCGTTTCCTACGAGGTGGCCGCGCAGATTGAGGAGAAGATCGGGAGCGAGGTGCGCGTGACCGTGCCGGGCCATACGCAAAGAGGCGGCAGCCCCTGCCCCTATGACCGCGTGCTTTGCACCAGGTTAGGCGCGGCGGCGGCGGACCTGATCCTGAAGGAAGAGTACGGCTACATGGTCGGCATGGTGAACGGGAAGACCAAGAAAGTGCCGCTAGGGGAAGTCGCCGGGAAGCTAAAGATGGTTGAGCCGGATTCCAAGATCATCAAGGAAGCGAAATTGATCGGGATTAGCTTTGGAGATTAGACATGTCTTATATGGCGTTGTACCGCAAGTACCGTCCCCGGAGGTTTGAGGACGTCCGGGGACAGGGACCCATCGTCACCACATTGAGGAACCAGGTCAGGGCCGGCCGAATTGGCCATGCCTACCTTTTTTGCGGCACGAGGGGGACCGGCAAGACGACGCTTGCCAAGATATTCGCGAAAGCGGTCAACTGCGAGGACCCGCGGGACGGGGAGGCGTGCGGCGAATGCCCCGCCTGCCGGGCGATCGCGGCGGGCAGCGACATGAATGTCATGGAGATCAACGCGGCGTCCAACAACAGCGTGGAGAACATCCGGGACCTTCAGGAGGATATCGCCTACCCCCCGACCGAGGGGAGGTACAAGGTTTACATCGTCGACGAGGTCCATATGCTCTCGACGTCGGCGTTCAACGCCTTGCTGAAGACATTGGAGGAGCCCCCCTCCTATGTCATTTTCGTCCTGGCCACGACGGAGCCCCATAAGATCCCGCTTACGATACTTTCCCGCTGCCAGCGGTATGATTTCCGCCGGATCCCTGCGGACACCATAGAGAGCCAGCTGGGGGACTTAGCCGAGAAGGAGCAGGTAAAGGCCGAAGGGAAGGCCATCCGCTACATCGCGAGGGCGGCGGATGGATCCATGCGCGACGCCCTGAGCCTCTTAGACCAGTGCATCGCCTTTTATTTGGGCGAGGAGCTGACCTATGACCGCGTGCTGGAGGTATTGGGTGCGGTTGACACGGAGGTTTTCGGCCGGATGCTGCGCCATATTTTGGAGAAAGACGTCGCGGGCGCCATTTCGCTCTTAGAGGAGGTCATGCTGCAGGGGAGGGAGCTTAGCCAATTCGTGCTGGATTTCACGTGGTACTTGCGCAACCTGCTCTTGCTGCAAAGCTCGGACGACATGGAGGACGCCCTGGACATCTCGAGCGAAAACCTAGAGCAGCTGAAGGAAGCGGCCAAGCAGGCGGATTCCGCGCAGATCATGCGCTATATCCGCGTATTTTCCGAGCTGTCCAGCCAATTGCGCCATATCCGGCAAAAGCGCGTGATGATAGAGGTCACCTTGATCAAGCTCTGCAGGCCGGAAATGGAGGAAAATTATGATTCCTTAGCGGAGCGTGTCCGGGCCCTTGAGGAAAAGCTGCAGTCGGGGGTGCTCCCCGCCGCGCCGGCCAAGCGGGAAGCCGCGGAGAGGCCCAGGCTGGTGGAGACGCTGCCCAAGGCGGTGCCGGAGGACGTCCGCGAGGCGGTCCGGAAATGGAACCCCATCGTGGACGAGCTGCCCGGGGCGCAGCGGGTGTATTTAAGGTCGGCTCGCCTCAGCCTGGGCGCGGACGGCCAGCTCGTGGTGCTGTTAGGCGACGAGGTGGCTTACGGGCTCCTTAGCAGGGAATCCCATAAGGAGGAGCTGAGGGAGGCGATCGCGCGTCGGGTAGGCCGCTCTGTCGAGGTGGAGATAGGCCTTGCCGGCGCGGGGGACGCCCCCGGAGAGGAGCCCTTCGACCTCCGCAAGGCGGTCACGAACATGGAGATAACCATAGAGGACGAGGAGGACACATAGATGGCGAAGCGAGGAGGCTACCCGGGCGGCATGGGCGTTCCCGGGAACGTGAACAACCTTATGAAGCAGGCGCAGAAGATGCAGCGGCAGATGGAAGAGGCGACGAAGGAGCTGGAGGAGAAGGAAGTCACGGCGAGCGCGGGGGGCGGCGCGGTCGAGGTGACGGTCTCCGGCCGGAAAGAGGTCACGAAAGTGAAGTTGGCGGAAGAGGTTGTCGATCCGGACGATGTCGAGATGTTAGAGGACCTGATCATGGCGGCGATGAACGAGGCCTTGCGCAAGATAGACGAGATGTCCCAGGATACCATGTCGAAAATCACGGGCGGCCTTGGCGGGGCCGGGGGCGGCCTGCCGTTCTGATAGGAGAGGGCCATGGAGTATTACAGCAGCCAGATAAGCAGGCTGATCGAGAAATTGTCATCTTTGCCTGGAATTGGGAGCAAGTCGGCACAGCGGCTTGCTTTTCATATTTTGAACATGCCGATGGAGCATGTGGAGGAGCTGTCGGAGGCAATCCTTGAGGCGAGGCGGAAAACCCGGTATTGCAAGCAATGCTTTACCCTGACGGACGACGAGGTCTGCCCCATATGCCGGGACGAGAGGCGCGACCACGGCACGATCATGGTGGTGGAGGACACGCGGGACCTGGCGGCCTATGAGAAGACGAAGAAATACGAGGGCGTATACCATGTGCTGCACGGCGCGATCTCTCCCATGCTGGGGATAGGGCCGGGGGACATCAAGCTGAAGGAGCTGATGCGCCGCCTGGAGGGCGACGTGTCGGAGGTCATCATAGCGACGAATTCCAGCTTGGAGGGGGAGACGACGGCGATGTACATCAGCAAGCTGGTCAAGCCGTCCGGCATCAAGGTCACCCGGATCGCGAGCGGCGTCCCCGTGGGCGGCGACTTGGAATGTATCGACGAGATGACGCTCCTGCGGGCCCTGGAGGGAAGGACGGAATTATAAGCGGCGCGTCCCCGCGGCGGCTTTTGTGCATTTGGAGGTGCGGCTTTGGCGGATCAACCATTTCCTGTTGCGGGATCGGACGTGATGCAGATACAAGAGAAGATACACAAGCACAGGAGGAGGATTTTCGTCGGAATCGTGCTTGTGGCGGCCCTGCTGGCCTTGGCCCTGGCCGCGTGGTCCCTTTATCTGCAGCGCAAGACGTATACGAACTACGAGGTGCTGTCCACGGCGGCGCGCGAGGACACCGAGGGAGCCCGTTTCGCCGTATTTGGCAGCAACGTCATACGTTACGGCAAGGACGGCGCGGTCTGCATGGACATGGACAACCGCATCATATGGAACCAGACTTACGAGATGCAGGAGCCGTTCATCGACGTCTGCGGGAGCTACGCCGCCATCTCGGAAATCCAGGGCGAGCGGATTTACATCATGGATTCGGAAGGCCCGTGCGGCGAGATCAAGACGACGATGCCAATCCAGCGCGTCAAGGTCGCCAACCAGGGGATGGTCGCGGTCTTGATGGAGCGCGGCGGTGCCGGGTACCTGCGGCTCTACGGGAAGGAAGGGGATTTCCTCGCGGAGGGCGAGCTGCATACCGCGAACAGCGGCTATCCCCTAGACATCGCCATCTCGAAAGACGGCAAGAAAATGGCGGTTTCCCTCCTGGACGTGAAGAGCGGGAGCATCAAAAACAGCATCACGTTCTTTAATTTTGACTCCGTGGGGCAGAACGAGATCGACAATATCGTGGGTCAGTATTCCTACGCGGACGTGATGTTCCCGAAGGTCGAGTTCCTATCCAACAATGTCCTGGCCGCGTTCGGGGACAGCAAGGCCGTCATTTTCGAAGGCGCGCAGAAGCCGAAGGTGAAGTCGGAGATCAAGCTGGACAAACAGGTGCGCAGCATCTTCTATGATGATTCCCATGTGGGGTTCGTTTTCGACACGGGCAGGAAGAAGAGGCCGTACCGGATGGAAATCTATGACTTGGCGGGCTCGCCCATGATGCGAAAGAGATTCGGGATAGAGTATAAGGAGATCGCGTTCCTTGCCAATGACGAGGTATGCGTCCTGGGGGATAAGGAATGCGCCATCTACACGTTGCGCGGCGTCTTGAAATTCCGCTCCACGTTCCGGCAGGGAATCAGGAAAATCCTGCCGTTGCGGGGAATCAGGGATTATGTTTTCCTGATGGATAAGGAAACGCAGAAAGTCAGGCTGAAATAAGTCCGGGCCGGCGAGGGGGAAGTGGGAATTTGCTGTATGTCGTTCTTTTCATCATCGGGGGATTCGCCCTGCACGGGTACCTTCGCGGCTTCATCCGGCTGGCGTTTTCCTTCCTGTCCGTCTTCCTGGCGGTTTCCCTCGCCTCGGCGGCCTCGCCTTCCGTAGCCGGCGCACTGCGCGACGGGACGCCACTGTACGGCGCGATCCGGGAAAAATGCGCGGAGACGCTCCGCGGGAAAACGGAGGAAGCCCTGGGAGGCATAGCCGGGGCGGTTGGCCTCCCGGCGGAGGGGGCCCTTTTGGATGGCGCGGCCGGCATCATGGAAGAAAGCGGCGTTTACGAGGACTTGGCTAACCAAATCGCGGAAGCCGCGGTAAGCCGGATCGCGTGGGTCGTCTCATTTCTCGCGGCGGGCGCGCTGCTCTTCGTGCTGGCCAGGGTCTTAGACCTTGCCTCCAGGCTGCCGGTAATCGGGGGCGTCAATCGCTTGGGCGGGCTGGCGGTGGGGATCCTGCAAGGCCTCCTCATTGTCTGGATCCTGTTTTTCGTCATGGAGTTGTGCGCCGTGAGCGAGGCGGGCGGCCGGATGTTAGGGGACATCCGCGCGAACCCGTTCCTGGAATTCCTCTACGTGAACAACCCGATCGAGAAAGTTGTGATGGGGATCCTGTCAGCGTGAGCGCGCCGCGCTTGCTGGTTTTGAGGATTCCTCCATAATCAACAAAATAAAAAGAAAAAATCTGTTGACAAATGGAAACCACCGTGATATTATAAATGACAGTCTTGCGAAAAGCAAGAACAAGCGGAACCTTGGCAACTGAACAATGGAATAACCTTGAAAGATTCCAAAGAGAGGGA
>CAZOLD010000096.1:139-6036 GCA_964580595.1 uncultured Eubacterium sp. | reverse complement strand
GATCTTATCCAGCTCGCCCTTGATAAAATCAGACACGTCAAGCACCAGCTCGACCAGCTCTAGATGCGGCACATTCTCGGGGTGGGACTCCCTCATGTAATAGAACACGTCCTCCAGCTTGTGGGAAATCCTCGTGATGTTGTCATACATCATGATTGCCGACGATCCCTTAATCGTATGCATGGCACGGAAAATCTCGTCAATCGCCGGCTCGTCGAAGCTGTCCTCGTCCTTTTTCTCCAGAACCGTATTTTCCAGGTTTTCCAACAGCTGGCTGCTCTCATACAGGAACACGTCAAGCATGTTTTCCACATTAAAGTCCTCGGCCATAGTAGTATGCCTCCCTCCTATCCCGGCATCCCTGTCATTTGATCAAGTCCAGCTTCTTCAAGATCATCCTGAACCGGTCCGTGTCGATCGGCTTGCCGCAATATACCGTGCATCCCATCTCGAACGCCTTCTTGACATTCCGCTCCTCGTTCAATGCCGTGGTCATGATAATCTTCACGCCGTCATTCCCCGTAATGCCGCGTTCCTTCTCGATATCCCGGATCGCCTTGAGGGCCTGGTACCCGTCTAGGACCGGCATCATGACGTCTAAGCACACCAAATCATAGGGCTCGCCGTCCTCAAGGGCCATGAGAAACGCGTCCACGGCCTCCTCCCCGTCCACCGTGATGTCGCAATCCCCGTATTTCTCCAAGTAATTCACCATAAATTTGCGGCTAGCAAAATCGTCCTCAGCCAGTAAGATTTTCATAACCCCTCTCCTTTCTAGTTAAGCTTAAGCACGCTGTATATCCTCCGCGCGATGCCGGACAAATCCTCCTGGTGCTGGACCGCGCCGATATCATACGCCACCTTCGGCATCCCGTACACCACGCAGCTCGCCTCGTTCTGGCCAATCGTGGCCGCCCCCGCTTCGCGCATCTCCAAAAGGCCCTTCGCGCCGTCGCCGCCCATCCCGGTCATGATAACCCCGACCGCGTCCTTGCCGGCGGCCTTCGCCACGGACGAGAACAGGACGTCCACCGACGGGCAGTGCCCGCTCACCCGCTCCGTCCCCCGGCATTCCACCTGGTACGTCCCGTTGAGCTTGACTAACCGCATCTGCCTGTCGCCCGGCGCGACGAGCACCTGGCCCTGTCTTACCCGATCCCCCGTCTCCGCCTCCTTGACAAAGACCTCGCATTGCTCGTTCAGGCGGTCGGCGTACATCTTCGTGAACCCCGCCGGCATATGCTGCACGATGACGACGCCCGGAATGTCCTTATGGAACTGGCGCACGACCTCAAAAATGGCCTCCGTCCCCCCTGTGGACGCGCCTATGGCCACCACCATGTTCTTCTTTAAGGCACCGCTCTGCCCGATGGGCCCAGATACCGGCCTCTTCATCCTGCCTACCTTCACCGTGGAGGCGATCTTGATCTTCGCGCCTAAGTCCTTCCTGATGAACTCCGAAACCTGCTCCCTGTCAATGTTGCTGGGCTTGCAGACAAAGTCCACGGCGCCCGCGCTCATGGCGTCGAACACCTTCTCGTCTAACGCGCTGATGACGACTACGGGAAGGGGATACTGGGGCAAGAGCTTCCTAAGAAACTCAATCCCGTCCATCCTGGGCATCACCACGTCAAGCGTCATGACGTCGGGGCGGTATTTGATAATGGCGTCACGCGCCATGTACGCGTCCCCCGCCTCGGCCACGACGTCTATCGCGGGATCCTGCCGCAGGCTATCCACAAGCAGCCTGCGGAACGTAAGGGAATCATCTACCACCAAAACCCTGATCTTCCTCATGTCCTTCTCATCCTCATCACGCTTCCCATCCGAAATCGCCACGCGCCCCCGTCCGCCGTGCCGCTTCCTACGCGCCGCGTTCCCCGCCCCATTCCCGCGAGGGGGAAACCGCCGCGGGCGGCATTCCCGCGCTTTGGGGGACCAAGGCAGCGGACGCGCCAAGGTCTCATTCCTCCCTGCGGTAAATGGACGGCCCGACATAAGAAAAGGGCGTCGCGCGCCTGTCAACCGACTCCGTGGTCCCGACGAACAGGTACCCCCCGGGAGCCATCTGATCGTAAATCCGGCCTAGGAGATCCATCTTCGTCTTCTCATCAAAATAAATCATGACATTCCGCAGGAACACCACGTGCAGCGGGCGCCGGAACGGCAAGGGGCTCATCAGGTTGAACTGCCGGAACAAGACCTCGTCCTTCAGCTCCTGCCGCACCTGGAACTCATACTCGTTCAGGCGCTTGAAATACCTCCTGCGCCATTTCTCGGGCAGGGGCTCAACCTGCTCCTCTAGGTAGACGCCGTGCTGCGCGTGCCTTAGCACTTTTGTGGAGATGTCCGTAGCCAGCACCCTCGTGTCCCACCGCCCATGCTCCACCCCGAAAAAATCCAGCAGCACCATGGCAATCGTATAAGGCTCCTCCCCCGTGGAGGAGGCGGCCGACCAAATGCGCAAGTCCCGGCTCCCCGCCTCCGAAACCTTCAGCTGCGGGAGGATGACGCGCTGCAGGTACTCAAAATGCTCGAACTCCCTCATGAAGTAGGTATGGTTCGTCGTCAAGGCATCCACCAGGCTCCGCGCCGCCTCCCCGGAGGGGTCCATCTCCACCCTTGACATGTACTCGTCGTAGCTGCCGTACCCGTTCCGCAAAAGGTAATTCGACAGCCTTCCGTTCACGAGGATCTGCTTGCCGGCAAGGTTGATGCCATAATGGCTTTTCACAAAAAGCACTATCCGCTGGAATTCCTGTTCCGTAATCACCGGTCCGCTCCCATTTCATGACGTCACTTCAAGATATTTATAAGATATTAAGGCAAAATCACCCACTTTGTTCCATCCTACTACATTCCGCCCGAATTGTCAAATAAAAGGCCGGCTTCCCGCCCTATCCATGGCAGTGCAGCTGCTTGCCGACCTTGAGGAAGACGTCCACGATATCCGGGTCAAAATGGCTCCCTGCCCCCTCCCTTATGATGTCCATCCCTTCCTCCCTGCCATAGGTCTTCCCGTAGCTGCGTTCCCCCGTCACGGTGTCATACACGTCGACGACCGTGACGATCCTCGCGGATAGGGGGATATCCTTCCCGGACATGCCGGATGGGTACCCCCTCCCGTCCCACCTCGCATGGTGGAATTTCGCAATCTCGATCGCCATGGGCAGGAAGCTGTTCCCCGGCGTGTTGCCGTACACGCGCTCTAGGATCTCCGAGCCCTGCCTCACGTGCTTGCTCACGGTCTTCATATCCTCCTCGCTTAGCAAATCCTCCTTGATCAGCGTGTCGTGGGGCATATCGAAGCTCCCGATGTCGTGAAGCCTGGACGCGACCTCGATCGTATTGATGAAGCTCTCGGAAATCTCCTCCGTAAACCCGGGGCTGAACTGGAGGCTTTGCGCCAGCAGGCGGCTGTTGAAGGCCACGCGCTCCAAATGCCCCTCGCCCCGGCCCTGCTCCTCGGTCAGCGCCGCGAGCGCGTAGAGGATGTTCTTCTGCTCCTCCTCGATGCGCCGCGCCTGGCTGTTGATCACCGTGTGCAGCCTGCGGTTGAGCTGCTCCATCTCCTGCTGCATCTCGTAAATCCTGACGTGGTTCCGCACGCGCATGATGACCTCCGTCGGCTCGAAAGGCTTGCCGATATAGTCCACCGCGCCCAGCTTGAACCCCTTGATGCGGTCCTCGCTCGAATCGGCCGCCGAGATGAATATGATCGGTATCCCCCTCGTCGCCGGCTTCTCCTTGAGCCTCTCGCAAAATTCATACCCGTTCATCTCGGGCATGAACACATCCAGCAAAATCAGCTGGGGCTTGCTCTCCGCGATCAGCGCCACGGCCTCGTTCGCGCTCGTCGCGCATTTGGGGATATATCCCATCTCCTGGATGATGTTCTCTAGGATCATCAAGTTCGCGTCCACGTCGTCCACAATCAGGATCTCTGGCTTCGCGCCGGACCTATCCATCATGTCCATCTTGCTTCCCTCCAGTTCCTGTCCGGCATCCTCGCGATCCCGGCGCAAAATTGCGTGAGGCTCATTGGCTGTTCCGGCCATACAATTCCTTCACGTTGTTGTACTGCTCCATGCTCTTCTCATAATTTTCCTTGCGCACGTTCATCTCCAGGCGGAACGCCGCCTTCTTCACATCGGCCGGCCCTTGCTCCACTAAGCTCTTGATATTGTGCGCGAACGTCTCCGCCTTCTCCCACGCGCCCACCTCGATGCAGATGATGAGCTTCTCCATCTTGCTGTTGAACTCTTCCCGGTTCGTCTCCGTCCCGAACTGGAAGATGTCCTCCGCGCCGGCGTCGCCCGTGAAATCCTCCGCCTGGCTTAGGAACTCGAAATTCCGCCATGCGTCCGCCTCTTCATCCTTCTCCTGCGCCATGTTGAGCCTGACATAAAAGGAGAAGCTGCTCCCCTTCCCCTTCTCGCTTTCCAGGTAAATGCTCCCCTGCATCAGCTCCACCAGCTGTTTCGTGATGGACAGCCCGAGGCCCGTCCCCCCGTACTTGCGCGTCGTGGAGGCATCCGCCTGGGTGAAGCTTTTGAACAGCTTGTCCTTCTCCTCCTCGGACACGCCGATCCCGGTATCGGAAACCACGAAGAAAAGCTCCACCTCGTCGTCAAACTGCAGCGTCTTGGTCACCTCGATGCTGATATGCCCGACGTCCGTGAATTTCACCGCGTTGGAGATCAGGTTGTTCAAAATCTGCGTAAGCCTAAGCTCGTCCCCCACCAGGTACTGCGGGATAGCCTTGTCAATGTTCAGCATGATATGCAGCCCCTTCGCGTTGATCGCCGTGATGTTCGTCTCGATCGTGTGGTCCATCATCTCGTAAAAGTTAAATTCCTTCTTCTCAAGCGTGAACTTCCCGGCCTCCAGCTTGGAAAAATCCAGGATATTATCGATAATCGCGGACATGTTCTCGCAGCAATGCAGGATAATGTCCAGCGTGCGCCTCTGCTCGCCCGAGACGCCCTTCTCGATCAGGTTCGTGACATGCCCCTTCACGCCGTTGACCGGGGTGCGCAGCTCGTGCGTCACGTTCGCCACGAACTCGTTGCGCACCTTCATCGTCTCTTCCATCTCTTCCTTCACGCGGGCCAGCTTCCGCTCCGTCTCAACTTGCTTCGCGATGTTGACGGCACACAAAAGGTTCTGCCCGCCCTCAATCCAGACAGCCACCTTCACTGGGAAGCAAGTCTCGTTCCTGCGGTACATCATCCCCTCTTCCAGCCTGGCCAGGCGCGAGAGCAGGTCCCTCCCGGATTCCGGATCCTCCCCCGCCGGCAGCAGTTCCTGCGGCATCAGCATGGATACGTGGACGCCCTCAATATCCTCCCCGTACCCAAGCTCCTCCTTCGCTAGCCGGTTCCCGTATTGTATCCAACCCGAATCGTCAAACAGCAAAATGATCTCCATCGCCACGTCCGCGAACCGCGCCGCGGCATCCCGCACAACTGATTCCTCTTCCAATTTCCCCGTCCTCTCTCTTCCGGATTTTGACCGCGCCGCCAGGAAGTCCCCGCCCCCGCGCCGCGCAGCCGCGCCGCGCAGCCGCGCCGCGGGCACGGCCCATGGCGCCACGCTCCCGCATTCCGTTTTAGTATACGTTCCCGAAAACATCGTGTCAAGAAAAAAAGCCCCCGCCATCCCTGGCAAAGGCTTGTCCCATAAATTATTCCGTGCCCTCCCGCCATTCCGGCGGGAAGGCGGGGCATCATGCAATGCGGATGACAGGAATCGAACCTGCACGGTCTCCCACCAGATCCTAAGTCTGGCGCGTCTGCCAGTTCCGCCACATCCGCGAGATATGCCGTGCCGGCGCCATGCCGGCAAGGCGAGCCGCGCCGGCGGATCCTCGCCATCCGCCGTAGCGCAAAAAAATA
>CAZOLD010000096.1:0-64 GCA_964580595.1 uncultured Eubacterium sp. | reverse complement strand
CCCGAAGGGATTCGAACCCCCGACCCACGGCTTAGAAGGCCGTTGCTCTATCCAACTGAGCTAC
>CAZOLD010000095.1:0-6087 GCA_964580595.1 uncultured Eubacterium sp. | reverse complement strand
ACGCCAGGATGCGCTACCGGATCGTGCCGGACCTGTTCTCCAGCCTGGACAAGGAGCCGTATAAGATGATTTTAATTGAGCTAGACGAGCCAGAGAGGCTCGTGCGGTTCCAAAAGGAGCATGAGGTCCTAGCGACCAAGACCAACTCGTTCTTCTCGCGCAACCAGTTCTTGGAATATTGCCCCGCGCACACGGATAAGGGGAGCGGCATACGCTATATCAGCGAGTTTTTGAATATTCCGATGGAAAATACCATCGCGGCGGGCGACGAGCGCAACGACGTGCCGATGGCGAAAGCGGCGAAGATTGGCGTGGCGGTCAAGAACGCGCATCCGGACATGAAGGAAGCGGCGGATTATGTCACCGAGCGCGACAACAACCATGGCGCGATTGCGGAGATCATAGAAAAATTTGTATTACAGGAGGAAGCATGATGAAAAACAGGATGAGGATTGCGGCGGCATTATTATCGGGCGTGATGGCCCTTAGCCTCGTGGGCTGCGGGGGAGTGCCGAAGAACCAGGTGAATTCCATGGAGGACATGGCGGGCAAGACGATCGGGGTCCAACTGGGCACGACGGGGGACACCTACGTGACGGGGGATTTCGAGGATGACGAGGGAACGACGGTGGAACGGTACAAGAAGGGCGCGGATGCCGTGCAATCCTTAAAGCAGGGCAAGGTGGATTGCGTCGTCATCGATTCCGAGCCGGCGAAGGCGTTCGTGGAGCAAAACAGCGATTTGAAGATCCTGGATACGGAATACGCGGACGAGGAATACGCGATCGCGGTATCCAAGGACAATACGGAATTGAAGGAGAATATCAATAAGGCCCTGCAGGAGCTGAAGGACGAGGGCATCCTAGAGCAGATCGAGGCGAACTATATCGGGGACGACACGCAGGGCACCTGCCCGTACGTGACGCCGGAGGGGACGGAGCACCCGAACGGCACGCTCACGATGGCGACGAATGCCGCGTTCAAGCCGTATGAATATTATGACGGGAGCAAGATCGTGGGGATTGACGCCGAGATGGCGCAGGCGGTCGCGGACAAGCTGGGGATGGAGTTAGAGATCGTGGACATGGATTTCGACGCGATCATCAACGCGGTCCAGTCCGGCAAGGCGGATATCGGGGCGGCGGGCATGACCGTCACGGACGAGCGGCTGGAGACGATTGATTTCACGGATACCTACGCGACGGCAAAGCAGGTCATCATCGTGCGCGCGAAATAGGAGGCACGGCATTGCAGAATTTCATTGACGAGTTTACGCTGAATTTCATAGAGGATGACAGGTACCGCTATATCTTAGAGGGGCTGGGGAACACCTTGCTGATCACGCTCCTTTCCGCGATCCTAGGGATCGCCCTGGGTTTCCTTACGGCCATCATCCGTTCCAGCCATGACAAGACGGGCCGCTTTAAGGCGGCGAACGCCGTCTGCCGCGTCTACCTTACCGTCGTGCGGGGGACCCCGACGATGATCCAGCTGCTGATTATCTATTACGTGGTCTTCGCGTCGGTCAATGTCTCTAAGATCCTGGCCGCCGTCGTGGCTTTCGGGATCAATTCCGGCGCGTATGTCGCGGAAATCGTCCGCTCCGGCATCATGTCCGTGGATGAGGGGCAGTTCGAGGCGGGACGCAGCCTGGGCCTTAATTACTCCACGACCATGCGCTACGTAATCATGCCGCAGGCGTTCAAGAACGTCCTGCCGGCCTTGGGGAATGAGTTCATCGTCCTGCTGAAGGAAACCTCCATCAGCGGGTACATAGGGCTGACGGACTTAACGCATGGCGGCGACATCATCCGCGGGATCACGTTCTCGGCATTCATGCCGCTGATCCTGGTCGCCCTGATTTACCTAGCGATCGTGTCGGTGCTCTCCTACGGGGTGGGCAGGTTGGAGAGGAGGCTGCGCGCCAATGAGCGGTGAGGTATTGATTGATGTGAGGGGCCTTCGTAAGAGCTACGGCAGCCACGAGGTCCTGCGCGGCATCAGCACGGAAATCCGAAAGGGCGAGGTCGTGGCGATCATAGGGCCGTCGGGGTGCGGGAAATCCACCTTCCTGCGCTCACTGAACCTGCTAGAGCAGCCAACGGGAGGGAGCGTCTTCTTTGAGGGGCAGGAGATCACCGCGCCCGGCGTGGATATTGACAAGGTCCGCCGGAAGATAGGGATGGTGTTCCAGCAATTCAACCTGTTCGCGAACCTGACCGTGCGGGAAAATATCACGCTGGCTCCTGTCAAGCTTGGGATGATGGGGGAGGAGGACGCGGAAAGGAAGGCGGCGGAGCTATTGTCCCGCATAGGCCTTGAGGATAAGGCGGATGAGTACCCCGCCATGCTATCGGGAGGGCAGAAGCAGAGGATCGCCATCGCCCGTTCCCTGGCGATGAGCCCGGACGTCATGCTGTTCGACGAGCCCACGTCGGCGCTAGACCCCGAGATGGTCGGGGAGGTCTTAGAGCTCATGCGGGATTTGGCGAGGGACGGGATGACGATGGTCGTGGTGACCCACGAGATGGGTTTTGCCAGGGAAGTGGCGTCCCGCGTGCTTTTTATCGACGAGGGGGTCATCCGGGAAGAGAGCGCGCCGGAGGAATTTTTCGGGAACCCGAAGAACCCGAGGCTACGGGATTTCCTGTCTAAGGTGCTCTGACCGGGGGCCGGCGTTTCTTCAAGGATGAGCCCGCGCGGGGCGCCGTTTGGGGAGAGAGACATGGCATTTGCGCATCTGCACGTCCATACGGAGTACAGCCTGCTGGACGGGTCGAACAAGATAAAGGAATATGTCGCCAGGGTGAAGGAGCTTGGCATGGACGCGGCGGCAATCACGGACCATGGCGTGATGTATGGCGTGATTGACTTCTACCGCGAGGCCAAGGCGGCCGGCATCAAGCCGATCCTGGGCTGCGAGGTCTATGTCTCGCCGGGATCGCGCTTTGACAGGGAGCAGGGAACGGGGGAGGAGCGTTACTTCCACCTTATTTTGCTCGCGGAGAACGATTTGGGGTACCATAACCTGATGAAAATCGTCTCCCGCGGGTTTACGCAAGGGTATTATTACCGCCCGAGGGTGGACCGCGAGCTGTTGGAATCCTGCCATGAGGGGCTGATCGCGCTGAGCGCCTGTTTGGCCGGCGAGGTGCCGAAGCTGATTTCTAAGGGAAAATACGAAGAGGCGAAGGCGACGGCCTCTTGGTACGACGCCGTGTTCGGGAGGGGGAATTATTTCCTGGAGCTGCAAGACCACGGGATTCCCGAGCAGCGGAACGTAAACCAGCACCTCATGAGGATGAGCCAGGAGACGGGCATCCCGCTCGTGGCGACGAATGATGTGCATTATACCTATGAGGAGGACGTGGAGGCGCACGACATCCTGCTGTGCATCCAGACGGGGAAGAAGCTGTCGGACAAGGACCGGATGCGCTATGAGGGCGGGCAGTATTTCGTCAAGTCGGAGCGGCAGATGCGGGACCTGTTCCCCTACGCGCCGCAGGCCTTAGACAACACGGAGGAAATCGCGCGGCGCTGCAACGTGGAGATTGCCTTTGGCGAGCCGAAGCTCCCGAAGTATGACGTGCCGCCGGGGCGCACGTCCTGGGATTACCTGAATGAGCTCTGCCGGAAGGGGCTGTCCCGCCGGTATCCGTCCGTGGATGGCATGGTGAGCATTCCGGGCAGGGCGGAGCCTGTCCCGTTCGCGGACTTAGAGCGACAGCTGGAGTACGAGCTGGGCGTCATCCGGCAAATGGGGTATGTGGACTATTTCTTGATTGTGTGGGATTTCATCCATTTTGCCAGGGAGAACGGCATCGCGGTGGGGCCCGGGCGCGGGAGCGCCGCGGGCTCCGTGGTGTCCTATGTCCTGGAGATCACGAATATCGACCCCGTGCGCTACCAGCTGATTTTCGAGCGCTTCCTGAATCCCGAGAGGGTGACGATGCCGGATATTGACATTGATTTCTGCGTGGAGCGCCGCCAGGAAGTGATTGATTACGTGACCCGCAAATACGGGGAAGACCGCGTGGCGCAGATTGTCACGTTCGGGACGCTGGCGGCCAAGGCCGTCATCCGCGACGTCGGCAGGGTGATGGACCTGCCCTACGCGTTCGTGGACAGCATCGCGAAGCAGGTGCCGGCGGAGATCGGGATCACGATTGACAAGGCGCTAGGCGCCAACCGGGAGCTTGCGCGGCTCTATGAGGATGACGAGAGCGTGCGCCGGCTCATAGACATGTCAAGGCGCTTGGAGGGCCTCCCGCGCCACGCGTCCACGCACGCGGCGGGCGTCGTCATCAGCTCGGAGCCGATTGAGGAGTTCGTCCCGCTCTCTTGCGGGGCTGACGGGGCTGTCACGACGCAATTCACCATGACGACCCTAGAGGAGCTGGGCCTCCTCAAGATGGATTTCTTAGGGCTTAGGAACCTCACGGTCCTGCAGAACGCCGTCAACATGATCCGCGCCGGCAGGAACGTGGACCTGGACATTGACAAGATTGACTACAACGACAAGGCGGTCCTTGATTCTATCGGGACGGGCAGGACGGAGGGCGTGTTCCAGCTGGAGAGCACGGGCATGAAGAATTTCATGAAGGAGCTGCGGCCGCAGAGCCTGGATGACATCATTGCCGGGATCGCGCTCTTTCGGCCTGGGCCTATGGATTTTATCCCGGCTTACATCAAGGGGAAGAATGACCCGTCGTCCGTCACTTACGACTGCCCGCAGTTAGAGCCGATCCTTGCGCCCACATATGGCTGCATCGTTTATCAGGAGCAGGTCATGCAGATCGTGCGTGACTTAGCGGGGTACACGCTTGGCCGGAGCGACCTCGTCCGGCGCGCGATGTCGAAGAAGAAGGCTTCCGTCATGGAGAAGGAGCGGAAGAATTTCATCTACGGGAACGAGGAGGAAGGGGTGCCGGGGTGCATCCGCAACGGCATCAGCGAGAGCGTGGCCAGCAAGATTTTCGATGAGATGACGGATTTCGCGAAATACGCGTTCAACAAGTCCCATGCCGCGGCTTACGCGGTCGTGGCGTACCAGACCGCCTACCTGAAGTACTATTACCCCTTGGAATACATGGCGGCCCTCATGACGTCCGTCATGAACAATGTCGGGAAGGTGTCGGAGTATATCTTTACCTGCAGGCAGATGGGGATACGGGTCCTGCCGCCTAGCGTCAACGAGGGCGAGAGCGGGTTCTCCGTCTCGGGGGATTCCATCCGGTACGGGATGTCCGCGATTAAGAGCGTGAGCCATTCCTTTATCGGGAAGCTCTGCGAGGAGCGTAAGAAGCGGGGGAAATTCAAGAGCCTGCGGGATTTCCTCTCGCGCATGGCAGGCCCGGACATCAATAAGCGCATGGTCGAGAACCTGATCAAGGCCGGCGCGTTAGACGGCCTCGGCGCGACGCGCAGGCAGGCCATGACGGCCTATGCCGGGATCATGGACGACATCGCCAGGGAAAAGAAGACCTCGATGGCGGGCCAGATGTCCTTATTTGACTTAGCCGGCGGGGAGGGCGGGACGGATTTTGACACGCGCCTGCCGGACGTGGGGGAATACGCGAAGGAGGTTTCCCTTGCCTTCGAGAAGGAAGTCATGGGGATCTATATCAGCGGGCACCCGTTAGAAGAATACGAGGATATGTGGAGAAAGAACATCACCAGGGCCACGACGGATTTTATCCTGGATGAGGAGACGGGGCAGATGAGGGCGGCGGACGGGGAGACAGCCGTCGTGGGAGGCATCATCGAGGAAAAGAACGTGAAGTACACGAAGGGCGGCAAGGCGATGGCATACCTCACGTTAGAGGACCTGGCGGGCACGATGGAAATCATCGTGTTCCCGGAGGCGTACGAAAGGAACGCCGGGTTATTGGAAGAGGACGCGAAGGTCTTCATACGGGGGCGCGTCAAGGCGGAAGAGGAGAAGGACGGCAAGCTGATTTGCGACAAGGCCTATCCCTTCCATTCGCCGCGCAGGGAAGTCTGGCTGCAGTTCCCGGACCGGGAGGAGTACGCGAGGCAGGAGCCGCGCGTCATGGACATCCTAGGCGGGAGCCGCGCGGGGGACGG
>CAZOLD010000094.1:4395-6175 GCA_964580595.1 uncultured Eubacterium sp. | reverse complement strand
CAGATTACCGACCATATGCGCTCGGCGACGTTCCTCATCTCGGACGGGGTCATGCCAAGCAACGAGGGGCGCGGGTATGTGCTAAGGCGCCTGATCCGCAGGGCGGCCAGGCACGGGAGGCTGCTGGGGATTTCGGGGAAATTCCTAGCGTCCCTTAGCGAGACCGTGATCTCGGAGAGCAGGGACGGGTACCCGGAGCTGGAGGAGAAGAAGGAATTCATCTTCAAGGTGCTCACGCAGGAAGAGGAGAAATTCGACAAGACGATAGACCAGGGCCTTAGCATCCTCGCGCAGATGCAAGAGGAGATGGAGGCATCCGGGGAGAAGCGGCTCTCCGGGGAGAACGCGTTCAAGCTGTATGATACCTATGGCTTCCCGCTGGACTTAACGCAGGAAATCCTGGCGGAGCGCGGGTTTACGGCCGATGAGGAGGGTTTTGGCGCGTGCATGCAAGAGCAGAGGGAGAAGGCCCGCGGCGCACGCAAGGAGACGAATTACATGGGCGCGGAAGCGACCGTGTATGATGAGATTGACGCGTGCGTCACCTCGGAATTCGTCGGTTACGGCAGCCTGTCACATAGGTCTAGGATTACCGTGCTGACGACGGATGAGGAGCTCACGGAGGCGATTTCCGACGGGCAGCGGGGCACCGTCATCGTGGACGAGACGCCGTTTTACGCGACGATGGGCGGGCAGAACGCGGATACGGGCGTGATCCGCGCGGGCGGGAACGTCTTTCGGGTAGAGGACGCCGTCCATCTGCGCGGCGGGAAGATCGGGCATGTCGGGATCGTGGAAAGAGGCATGTTCAAGGTTGGCGACGAAGTGGAGCTAATCGTGGATGAGGAGAGAAGATCCTTAACCGCGCGCAACCACAGCGCGACGCATCTGCTGCAAAAGGCGCTCCGCGAGGTGTTAGGGGCGCACGTGGAGCAGCAGGGGTCGGACGTGAATGCGGACAGGCTGCGTTTCGATTTCTCGCATTTCGCGCCGATGACGCTGGAGGAGATCGCGCAGACGGAGGAGATCGTCAACCGCAAGATCGCGGAGACCCTCCCCGTCGTGACCGAGGTCATGAGCTTAGAGGACGCGAAGAAGACGGGCGCGATGGCCCTCTTTGGCGAGAAATACGGCGATACCGTGCGCGTCGTGAAGATGGGGGACTTTTCCTTGGAGCTTTGCGGCGGCACGCACGTCGCAAATACCGGCAGCATCCAGGCGTTCAAGATCCTTTCGGAGACCGGCGTCGCCGCCGGGGTGCGCAGGATCGAGGCGGTGACGTCCGAGGGCGTGTTCGCGTATTACAGGGAGTTAGAGGAGATCGTCCGCGAGGCCGCCCGCGCGGCGAAGACGACGCCGTCCGGGCTGGCAGGGAAGATCGGCCGTATCCTGGCGGACATGAAAGCGCTGCAAGGGGAGAACGAGGCGCTAAAGAGCCGGGCCGCGAAGGACGCGCTAGGCGACGCGCTAAGCCAAGTGGTTGAGGTTAGCGGGGTGAAGCTTTTAGCGGCAAGCGTCGCGGGCGTGGACATGAACGGCTTGCGCGACCTAGGCGACCAGTTAAAGGAGAAGCTGGGAGAAGGCGTGGTCGTGCTGGCGTCGGAGAAAGGCGGCAAGGTGAGCCTGGTGGCCATGGCCACGCCGGGCGCGATGGAGCGGGGAGCCCATGCCGGGAACCTGATCAAGGCGATCGCCGCGAAGGTCGGGGGCGGCGGCGGGGGCCGTCCGAACATGGCGCAGGCGGGAGGCAAGGATCCGTCCGGCATCCCGGACGCCATTG
>CAZOLD010000094.1:0-4295 GCA_964580595.1 uncultured Eubacterium sp. | reverse complement strand
CCGAACATGGCGCAGGCGGGAGGCAAGGATCCGTCCGGCATCCCGGACGCCATTGCGGAGGCGAGGGCGCAGCTGGCGGCCCAGATCGCGTAGGGGCCGCGGCTCCCGCCGTTTTCGCGGGGGCGCGGCTGTTTTTGCATATCGGGGTAGTTAGAAATGGACATGATGAAGAAATATGAGGATATGGGGTTTGACAGCGGGCAGCTGGAGGAGATCCGCCAGGGGCTGGAGAAGGGCGTGGATGTCTCGAAATACGCCCATGTGGAATATGACTGGTTCCAGATGGAGGAGATCCGCAGGGGATTGGAGGCCAAGCTGGACGTTTCCCTCTATGCCAAGCCGGATATCCCGTTCGAGAAGATGCGCCAGATTAGGCTTGGCTTAGCGGATGGGATCGACCTTTCCACCTGCCTGGGCCTGCAGGCCGGGTACCTGCGCCAGATTCGGGAAGCGAAGAAGGGGAAGGTGGACATCATCCCCTATATCGACGCGGGGTATGACCCCGACCAGCTGGAGGAGATCCGGATTGCCCTGGAGCATGGCATTGACATCGACCCGTATTTGATTAAGGAGTACCTAGGGGTCTCACTCCGCGAGATCCGCCTAGGGCTGGAGAAGGGCTTAAATGTCAGCATCTACGCGCACATCCATTACGGCTGGCAGCAGATGCGCGAGATCCGCCTGGGGCTGGAGCACCGCGTCAACGTCTCGCTCTACGCCAACGAATTATACCGCTGGCAGCAGATGCGCGAGATCCGCTTAGGGCTGGAGGAAGGGCAGGACGTGTCCGCGTTCCAGAGCCTCATGTATTCCGCCAGGGAGATGCACGACATCCGCATCGGGATGGATAACCCTGCCGTCGCGCCGGAGATGCCCGCGCCTGTCGCGGCGCCGGCGTTTGACCCGGAGGACTTAGAGCCGGCGGCGCCGGATTATTCCGTGACGGTCAGCCGCGATTACATGCAGGCTTACCTTGATTTCACGTCCGGGCCTCGCAGGACGCGGGAGGAGATCCTGGCGATCCTAGCGGAGCATGACGTCGTGTACGGCATCAGGGAGGACAATATCGAGGAATACCTGAAGAACCGGACGGACTCTTTTTTGGCCGCCGAGGGCGTGATGCCCAAAAGGGGGACGGACGGGTATTACGAGTTTTTCTTTAAGACGGATTTGTCCAGGGAGCCCATCATCCGCGAGGACGGGTCGACGGACTACCAGAATACCCAGTATTTCGAGCAGGTGACGGAAGGCCAGGTTCTCGCGGTCTACCATGAGGCGAAGCCCGGGGTCAGCGGGAAAAACGTGAAGGGGAAGAACCTCCCGGCCAGGATGGGGCGGGAGAAATCCGTCTTAGTCGGCAGCGGGTTTGTCGTGTCGGAGGACAGGAAGACCTATACCGCGCGGATTTCCGGGAAGATTGACTTAAAGCGCAACCATCTGACCATCGCCCCGCTCCTCGTGACGGGCGACGTGACGACGTCTACGGGGAACGTGCGCTTCTCCGGCAGCATCTGGATCCGCGGGAACGTGGGAAGCGGCGTGGTCGTGTCCGCCAGCGAGGACCTTTTGATTGAGGGGAACGTGGAATCCGCCACCATCTCGAGCGGCGGCAGCATGGTCATCCGCAAGGGCGTCTCCGGCGCCGGGACGGCGTCCCTAGACGCCGGGGGAGAGATCCGCGGCAAGTTTTTCGAGGGGGCCAAGCTCCACGCGGGCGGGAGCATCCATGCCAATTACGTGATGAACTGCGAGATGAGCGCGGGCGACCAGATTGAGGTGTCGGGCGCGAAGGGCTCGATCATCGGCGGGACGACGACGGCGCTTAACGGCATCCGGGCCACGCATATCGGGAACCGGGCGGGGGTGTTGACGCATATCGCCATCGGGGAGGATCGGAAGCTGCGGGAGGAAGAGAAGCAGATCGAGATGAGCCTGCGGCGGATGCACGACGAGATCGAGAAGCTTAAGGAATCGAGCGAGAAGCTCTTAAAGAAGTATTCCCAGGACACGTTAGAGCAGATGGAGCTCTACCTGAAGGTCGGGCAGGCGATAAAGATCGAGCAGTCGCAGATTGAGGAGCTGACCAAGCGGAAGAGGGAGCTAGAGCTCATGCAGAAGTCCGCGCACCGGGCGGCCCTCACCGTGACGGGCACCATCAATATGGGGACGGAGGTCATTGTCAGCGGCTTGAGCTGGAAGGCGGTCAACCCGCTGCACGACGTTACCATAAGGCTGGCGAACAAGGAGATCCTTGTCGTCAGGAATTAGGAGAAGCAGATGAGACGCGATAAGATATTGATTGTGGACGACGATGAGAAAAACCGCAAGGATCTGGCCGGCCTGTTCGCCAAGCAATACCGGATATTGGAGGCGGAGGACGGGAGCCGCGCGCTGCAGTTTTTGCGGAAATATTCCGACAGCATCGAGGCCGTGCTGCTGGAATGGCTCCTGCCGGGACTAAGCGGGAGCGGGGTCCTAAGGGAGATGAGGAAAAACGAGCGGCTGCGGGACATCCCTGTCGTGGCGCAGTCCTTAGACCCTTCCGCGGAGATCGAGAAGGAGGCGTTCGACTTAGGCGCGCAGGATTTCGTGAAGCGCCCCGCCTTGCCTGAGGTATGGAAGGTCAGGGTGGAGCGCGCGGTGTCCCTCGTGCGCTTCAAGGACAAGGTGGACGAGAACGTGGAGGAGCAGACTGAGCTTGTGCGCAAGCAATACAAGGTGATGAAGTACCAGGCGGAGAAGCTTAAGGACGTCAACCAGAAGGTGCTAGACATCGTCATGAACGTCGTCTCCTGCAACGACCCGGAGTCCAACGCCGGCACCTTTACAGTCAAGGAGGTCACGCGCCTTATCGCGGAGAAGATGCAGAAGCTTTATCCGGAATACAAGCTGACGGATGAGGACGTGGAGGCCATCACCGCCGTCTCCCCGCTGCGGGATATCGGCAAGCTGATGATTTCGGACTATATCCTGTTTAAGCCCGCGAAGCTGACGAAGGAAGAATTTGAGTACATGAAGTCGCACACGGGCAAGGGGTGCGAGATCGTGAAGCTTTTGCGGGACGTGCAGTCTAAGGATTACCAGAAGAAAAGCATGGAGATCTGCCGTTACCACCATGAGCGCTATGACGGGAAGGGGTACCCGGAGGGCCTTAAGGGGGACGCGATCCCGATATCCGCGCAGATTGTGTCGGTCGCGGACGCCTATAACGGCTTGATCAGCGAGAGCGCGTATAAGCGCGCCTATTCGAAGAAGGACGCTTGTTTCATGATCCTGCACGGGGACTGCGGAGTGTTTTCCCCAAAGGTTCTGGAATGCTTCCGGAGGTCATGGGACGAGATTGAGAGCCTGGAGGAATAGGAGGGGGTCGCATGAGGCAGGAAATCAAGGATGAGTTGTCGGCGGCGGGCGTCAACCTGGAAAATGCCCTAAGCCGCATGATGAATAATGAGAAGCTGCTAGAGAAGCTGCTGGTGAAATTTTTGGCGGACCCGAATTACGAGGGGATCCGGCAAGCTCTCGCGGACGGGAGGTATGACGACGCGTTCCATTGCGCACATACCTTGAAGGGCGTCGCGGGCAACATGGGGATGGAGAAGCTGATGCAGGCGGACATCCCTATCGTGGAGAAGCTGCGCGTGGGGAACCACGAGGGCATTGAGCAGGACATGGAGGCTTTGAGCGCCGCTTATGAGGAAATAACCGGGATTATCCGTAAAATTTAAACCCAAAAGATTGTGTCATGGGCAGGAATGTGATAAAATAGGGGCGAGGGTGCGGTAAGTGTTTCGTGCGATTGGGTAAAAGGAGAGAAACCGTGAGGAAACGCATTGGATTTAAGGTGATCGTCTTATTGAGCATCCTGTCCGTGATTTTCGTTTTTTTCAGCGTGGTGAACGTGACGTCCCTGACCGAGATCCGCAGGCGCACGTCGGACGTGACGGAGATCTACATGGAGCTTGAGAAGATCGAGGGGAAGATGTCCGTCAACGTGCAGGAGTTCAAGGGCAACATGGAGACGTCGAAGCTCCAGGCGCAGGGCGTGGATTACACGAAGGAGAAGGCCGCCCAGATCCAGGAGTATTTAGACCAGATGGAGGCGCTGTGCAAGAAGACGAATGACAGGAGCCTGAACGAGAGCTTCAGCAATTATAAAGCGGAATTCGAGGATTACATGAACTCGGGGATCGAGGCGGCAGTCTCGGTTGAGGAGGGGGACCAGCTCGGGGCATTGACACATCTAGGGGACAACAGGAGCAAGCTCGTGACGCTAGAGTCGAGCAAGGAAGCGTATG
>CAZOLD010000093.1:5617-6203 GCA_964580595.1 uncultured Eubacterium sp. | reverse complement strand
CCGCTTAGGAAGGCAATCCTCGTGTACCCGTGATCCTCCACAAGATGCTCCACGCAGGCGCGCATCCCCTTGTAATTGTCCGCCATGACATAGGGCACGCTGTAATCGTCTAAGGTATCGCCCAGCAAAAGGTGCGGCACTTTCACGTATTGCTCCAGGAATTCCTTCTTCTCTTCGTTGCTTTCTAAAGAAGAGAGAGACGCGACCGTGATGATCATGGCATCTGGGCGGATATAATTCACATATTCATAGACCGTGTCGAAGGAGGAGTGGGATTCCTCCTCCATGTCGCCATAAAGCACGTCCGTGCAATATTGCGGCATCTGGGAGCCCATCAGGAAGATGATATGCACGTCCTCCCGCTCCGCGCACGCGTAGAACCCGCGCAGCTGTTCCTCATCGTATTCCGTCTGCGTCTCACCCAGCATGATTGCGATTGTGTGGCGTTTCTTCTGCTGTTCTTTCATACTACCAGCATTCCCTTCCCATTATTCCATAAACCGCCGGCAACGGCTCACGCTAGAGCCTCCGAAATTCGTTGATGTCATTCACCAGCTCGCGGATACATCGAATCTGGTTGTCAAAT
>CAZOLD010000093.1:0-5607 GCA_964580595.1 uncultured Eubacterium sp. | reverse complement strand
TTCCCTTCCAAAGTAAAACCCCATGCCCCGCAAATCGGGGTGTCACCATGAATGAAAGCCTCCGGATTAGACTGAAAGCAATCCATCCGCATGCCCATTGCGACTGGGCTTTCAGAGTAACCCATAAACTTTATCCCATAAACTGCATGTAACGTTCCACGCTAGAGCCTCCGAAATTCGTTGATGTCATTCACCAGCTCGCGGATGCAGCGAATCTGGTTGTCAAATACGCCGGATTTATACAGGTTGATCAAGATCATGCCCAAGGGAACCGCGACGATCATCCCGATGACACTGCTGACCTTATAGCCGATATACATGAAAAACAGGGTCGCCAATGGATTCAGGCCAATCGTGTCCCCGACAATCTTCGGCTGCACGACCTGCCGCACCACTTGCGTGACGCCATAGAGCACGACTAGGCCGACCGCCATCTTGTAGTCGCCGGAAAGCACTTTGAGGACCGCCCACGGGAACAGCACCGTCCCTGTGCCGAAAAACGGCAACATGTCTAAGAAGGCGATCAAGAGCCCGACCAGGAGGACGTAATTCACCCTCATCAGGAGAAGGCCGACGACTAAGACGACATAAATGATCCCCATGATCTTGAACTGCGCCTTGAAGTAGCCGCCCACGACGGATTTCAAGTCATTCCAGACGCCGGAAACGCGTTTCCAAGCGTCCTGCGGCATGTGTGTCTTAACGAGCTGGAGTATGGCCTCGCGGTCCGCCGTGAAGAAATAAGAAGAAAGGATGCTGATGATGATGGCGACCAAGGCATTCGGGAGATTTTTCACGAGATTCCCCGCCGCGTTGAACGTCGGCGCGCCAATCCGCTTGATCAGGTCCGTGATATAGACGGACAGGCTGTTCACGGCGTCGGCTAGGTTCTGCTGCGTTTCCCGCGGCAGCTTATCGTAAAAGACCTGCAGGTTATCCCCTACCTCGGAGAGCTCCTCCTGCGCCGCGGCGTAAATCTCCGGAAGGTTCTCCACAAGGTTCACCGCCTCGATCACGATGCGGGAAACGCAAAGGTACCCGAGGCCAATGATTGCCGCGATCACGACCACGGTAATCATGATGGAGCCGTGCTTCCTGGCGATTTTAAGCTTCTTGTCCAGGAAGTGCACCAGGGGGTTGGCGATCATGGAAATCACCCAGCCAACCACGAAAGGCATGAAGAAAACAAGTACCTTCGGGACAAGGAAACATATGCACAGGATGGCGGCGACCGCCACCAGCAGGTTCACCAATATTTTCAGGTATTTTACCGACTTTTTCATCCGTCTTCCTCTAGCGCGCCAAGGATCCCGGCCCGCCGGAGCGGGATCCCGCCTGTAGCGAAGTAATCATAACATAACAGGATGTTTTCGTAAAGCGACTATTTCTTCCGGGCGGCCTTGCCGCCTGGTTTTTTGCCGGTTTTGCGCGCCGCGGCCTTCTTCCTTTCCTTCGGCCACCGCGGCTTCCGCTCTTTCTTTGTCTCCGCGGATGCGGGATCTTGCCTGGCGCCCGCGGCATGAGTTCCGCCGCCTGGGAGATTTCCGGGCTCAAAATCCGTTCCCAAGCCATGGGGGCCGCCGGCGTCAGGGCGACCGCTGGATGCGCGTCCTGCCTCGACATCATGTGCGTGCCCATTTTCCCGCGCCTCATGCCCCGAGGCTCGCTTATCCTTCGGGACGCCGTCCTGCCCTGGCGCCGCGATTCCCGCGAGCTCGTCCATCAGCGCCCAGATTTCTTCCCGCCCTTGCTTAGTCAGGGCGGAATAGGGGAGGACCGGCGTGCCTTCTTTCAGCCGCAGGGAGGCACGGATCCGATTCAGGTGTTCCTGCTGCCTGCCGGGCTTGACTTTGTCCGATTTGGTGGCGATGATGATGGGGTCATACCCTTGGTAAACGATCCAATCGTGCATCTGCCTGTCGTTGTCGGATGGCTCATGCCGGATGTCAACCAGCAGGAAGACGGCGCGAAGCTGCCTAGATGTGTGCAGGTACCGCTCCACCATCTTCCCCCATTTCGCCTTTTCCTGCACCGGCGCCCTCGTGTACCCGTAACCGGGCAGGTCCACTAAGTACATTGCCCCGTTAATGTTATAATAATTGATGGTCTGCGTCTTGCCCGGCTGCGAGGAGGTATGCGCGAGGGACTTGCGGTTCATCAATCCGTTGATGAGGGAGGATTTCCCTACGTTCGATTTGCCCGCGAACGCGATTTCCGGCTTGTCCGTCGCGGGAAACTTGCTGGTGATGCCGCACACCGTCTCTAACTCCACTGTCTTGATAACCATAAGGCTCTCCCATTCATTTCTGGGCTTCTCCGGCGCGGGCTCCGGATCCTATACTGTCACGCGGGCGTCACCGCCCGCTATTTCCCGCGAAAGGATTTCCCGTGTCACTGCCCGTCTTCCTTCACGAAGGCCGTCGCGAGGACCTGCTCCATGTTCTCCACGAACACGATCTCTAAGCCCTTCTTGATTTCCTGCGAGATCTCCTCCACGTCGGGCTGGTTCTTCTTCGGGACGCAAATGGTCTTGATGCCCGCGTTCTTGGCCGCTAGGATTTTTTCCTTGAGGCCGCCAATCGGGAGCACGCGCCCGCGTAGCGTGATCTCGCCGGTCATGGCCACATCCTTGCGCACCTTTCGCTTCGTGATGGCGGAAAGCATGGCCGTCGCCATCGTGATCCCCGCGGAGGGGCCGTCTTTCGGCACGGCGCCTTCCGGAATATGGATGTGGATGTCGTTTTCCTTGAAAAATTCCTTGTCAATCCCGTATTGGCTGCTGACGGAACGGATGTAGCTGATTCCCGCCTGCGCGGATTCCTTCATGACGTCCCCCAGCTGCCCGGTCAGTTGGAATTCCCCTTTCCCGGGCATCAGGTTCACCTCGATCTGGAGCGTGTCGCCCCCTACCGCGGTCCACGCGAGGCCCCGGACGATCCCGATCTCGTCCGTCTCATTAATCAAGTCGTAATGATATCTCTCTTTTCCTAAGAGCTTCTCTAAGCTGCTCTCCGTGACCCTTAGCTTGGCCTTGTGGTTCTGGTAGACTTCCCTGGCCGCCTTCCGGCAAATCTCGCCGATCCGGCGCTCTAAGTTCCGCACGCCGGCCTCCCTGGTGTAGCCGTGGATCAGCTTCCGCAGCGCGCGGTCGCTGATGGCCAGCTGCCCCTCCTTGATGCCGTTTTTCTCCATCTGCTTCGCGATCAGGTGCTCCTTGGCGATGTGCTCCTTCTCGTTCTCGGTGTAGCTGCTGACCTCGATGATTTCCATGCGGTCCAGCAGGGGCCTAGGGATATTCTGCTGGGAATTCGCCGTGGCGATGAAGAGGACCTCGGACAAATCCATCGGCAGCTCCACATAATGGTCGCGGAACCTGCTGTTCTGCTCGCTGTCTAGGACCTCTAAGAGGGCGGACGCCGTGTCCCCCTTGTAATCGCTGCTCATCTTGTCGATCTCGTCTAAGAGCATCAAGGGGTTCTTCACGCCCGCGTTCCGCAGGCCGTTCGCGATGCGCCCGGGCATGGCGCCGACGTAAGTCTTCCGGTGCCCCCGGATCTCCGCCTCGTCCCGGATGCCGCCCAGGCTGATCCGCACGTATTTCTTATCCAAGGCGCGGGCCACGGAACGGGCGATGCTCGTCTTCCCCGTGCCGGGAGGCCCGACGAGGCAAATGATGGGGCTGTCGCCCTTTTTCGTCAGGTTCCTGACAGCCAAAAACTCCAGCATGCGTTCCTTGACTTTTTCCATCCCGTAATGGTCTTCCTCCAGGATGCGCTCCGCGTCCGCGAGGTTCCTGTTGTCCCGCGACGCCTTGTTCCAGGGGAGCTCTAAGATAGTCTCGATATATCCCCTTATCACCGCGCTCTCGGAGGAATTGGGCGCGACGTTCTTGAACCGCTCGATCTCCTTGTTCAGCTTGTCCTTGACCTCTTTGTTCGCCTTGAGCTTCTTGGTCTCCTCCAGGTAGTGGTCGATCTCCGATTGCGTGGTGTCCTCGCCCAGCTCTTCCTGGATCAGCTTCATCTGCTCCCGCAGGATGTATTCCTTCTGGTTCTGGTCCACTTTCTCCTTGACCTTGCCCTGGAATTCCAGCTTGATCCGGATGATGTTCGACTCATTGATCAGGATCACCATGATGGCCTCATATTGCTCCTGCAACGTCCAGGCTTCCAGGATCTTCTGCTTGTCCTCATACCGCACGGGGAGGTTGTTCCCAATGTAGGAGAGCTCCTCGCCCAAATCTCGCAATTCCCGCACCTGGCGGATCATCTCTTTCCCCGTTTTCGGGGTCAGGAGGCAATATTGGGCGAACGTCTCCTCCAAGCTGCGCCGCATGGCCTCTTTCACCTCGTCGGGAGGCTCCTCCTCTGGCCCCGTGCGGAATTCCACGTCGGCCATGAGGCATCCGGCCTCCTGATCCTCATCTAAGGAGAGCAGGCGGGCGCGCGTTAAGCCCTCCACCAGCACGCGGACGGTATGATCCTGCAGCTTGATGACCTGCTTGATGCGGGCAATGACGCCCACGCTGTACAGGTCGATGCTGTAGGGATGCTCCACGACGCTGTCTTTCTGCGTCACCAGGAAAATGGACTGGTCGCTTAGCATGGCGGCCTCGATGGCACTGACCGACTTGCCCCTGCTCACGTCGAAATGGGCCATCATGCCGGGCAGGATCGTCATGCCCCTTAGGGCCACCATGGGGATTTTTCGTTCGTTCGTCTCCATGTCCTCTCCCTTATGCCGACTTGCTGTTAGGGCCGCGGTACGTAAGCTCGGCTTTCCGGCTGTTCTCGACCGCTTCCTTGGTGATGCGGCAGCAGGCGATCTCCTCGTCCGAGGGCACGCGGAACATCAGGTCCATCAGCACGTCCTCGATGATAGCCCGAAGGCCCCTGGCCCCGGTGTTGCGCTTCAGGGTCTTATCCGCGATGGCCTCTATGGCGTCCTCGTCGAAATCCAATTTCACGCCATCCAGCTCGAACAGCGCCTCATATTGCCGGATCAGCGAGTTCCTCGGCTCCTTCATGATGCGCACCAGAGCTTCCTTGTCCAGCCCGTCTAAGGAAACGATGACGGGGACGCGCCCCACGAATTCCGGGATCAGCCCGAACTTGATGAAATCCTGCGGGAGGGCCTGCTTTAAGATGAGCCCCTGGTCATGCTCCCGCTTGTCCGCGATCTCCGCGCCAAACCCCATGGACTTCCGGTCGATTCGGGTCTCCACGATCTTGTCCAATCCCTCGAACGCGCCGCCGCAGATGAAGAGGATATTCGTCGTGTCAATCTGGATGAGCTCCTGCTGCGGATGCTTCCTCCCGCCCTGCGGGGGGACGGACGCCACCGTGCCCTCCAGGATTTTCAAGAGGGCCTGCTGCACGCCTTCCCCGGAAACGTCGCGCGTGATGGAGGGGTTCTCGGACTTGCGCGTGATCTTGTCAATCTCGTCGATATAAATGATCCCCATCTGCGCGCGCTCGATGTCGTAATCCGCGGCCTGGATGATCTTAAGCAGGATGTTCTCCACGTCCTCCCCGACATATCCCGCCTCCGTCAGGGCCGTCGCGTCCGCAATGGCGAACGGCACGTTAATGATGCGCGCCAAGGTCT
>CAZOLD010000092.1:0-6276 GCA_964580595.1 uncultured Eubacterium sp. | reverse complement strand
GCCGCGCCCTTCGACACCGCGCGGCCCCGCTCTCATTCCGGCTCCCACTCGCATAGGTCGCGCAGGAAGCATTCCCCGCATTTCGGCTTCCTTGCCGTGCAAACGCTCCTCCCCAGCGCGATGATTTGTATATTATACAAAATCCAATGGTCTTTGGGCAAGGCTTTCATCAAATCATATTCCACTTTTTCCGGGTCTTTCTCCCCCGTGAGGCCCAGCCGCCTGGAAATCCGCTTCACATGGGTATCCACGACGATGCTTGGCTCATGGTAGATATTCCCGCGTATCACGTTCGCCGTTTTCCGGCCCACGCCCGGAAGCGACACCAAATCGTCTAGCTCCCTTGGCACCTCCCCGTGGAAATCCTCCAAAAGCTTCCTGGCGCACAGGATGATATTCCTCGCCTTGTTCCGGTAAAACCCCGTGGGGCGGATGTCCCGCTCCAGCTCCGCCACGTCCGCGTCCGCGAGCTTTTCCAGGGTATCATATTTCCGGAACAAATCCGCCGTCACGTCGTTGACCCTGGCGTCCGTGCACTGCGCGCTTAGGATCACGGCGACCAAAAGCTGCCAGGCATTCTCATAATTCAAATAGCAGCGGATATCCCGCCCGTAAGCCTGATCCAACCGCGCCAGGATCTTTTCCGTACGTTTTTCCATGCAGTGCCACCTCCCATGCCGCATCTGTCCGGGCGCCAACCGCGCCCCCGAAGTTTCATTTGATTCAACCCGAGAATTAAGATATAATGTGGGCACGGGCGCCATGATCCGGAGCCCACAGCAAGACATCCCGCCACCACGTCCAAATCCCGCCCAGAGCACGCGGCTCCCGGGGCGACGAGGGCTTGACGTCCGGTAGGGCGAGGCCCGTAGCAAGACATCCCGCCACCACGTCCCGACCGGAGCGCACGGCCCCCGGGAAGGCAAAGGCTTGACATCCGGCAGGGCAAAGCCCGCGGCGGCGGAACGCTTAGAATCGCAAGGGGATCTTATGAAGAAGAACGAATTTGAAGCATTGGCCAACTTATTCAAAATATTCGGCACGCCCACCCGGCTGCAAATCCTTTGTTCCTTGATGGAGCGGGAGAAATGCGTCTACGACATCGCCGAGGAGCTCGGCATGTCCCAAAGCGCCATCTCACACCAGCTTAGCATACTCAAGAAAAACCGGCTTGTCAAGAACCGGAGGGAAGGGAAAACCATCTACTACTCCCTCCTAGATTCCCACGTCCTCACCATTATCGCGCAGGGGCTAGAGCATGTCAGGGAATGAGGCCGCTGCCATTAGCCCTCCCCCGCAAAGAATTCAAGCCGGGCAAGCTGCCCGGCTATCCTTCCTTTCTGATATCTGATCCCGCGCCTTCGCGCCCTTCACTCTTCCTGGGAATCCGCTTTCACCGCTTCCGTGCGTATGATGAACCTCACGGAACCCTGTGGCGGGCGGCTTACTCTTCCTGAGAATCCGTTTTCACCGCCTCCGTGCGTATGATGAACTTCACGGAACCCTTCATGCCGTCCGGAAGCTTCGTGAAGGTCTGGTATCCCTCGCCCGCGTCAGTTACGGCCTCGATCCGCCCTAAGAGTGTCTTGACGTCACCATTGTACGCGTCGGTCAGCTTCTGGATGCCTTCCTTGTCAAATTTCACCATGCCGTCCGAAAGCTCCTTAGACCCGTCGTCTAACTTCGTCACGCCATCGCTAAGCTGCCCTGTCGCGCCCTGCAGCTTCCCCGCGCCTTCCGTGAGGGCCGCGTTGTTGGAAACTAAGGTGTCCGCCCCCGCCTGCAGCTGGGAAATGCCCGACGTCAAGGCAGGCATGCTGCCGCTCATCGTGCTCGTCCCCTCGCTCAACGCCTGCATGCCGGACACTAGGCTGTACCCGCTCTCCGCGTCCTTTTCGTTGATTGCCTGGGAAATCTGCTCTTTCGTGCCATTGACAGCCGTCACCGTAGCGGATTCCGCCGCCGTCTTCGCCGCCGTCTTCGCCGCGTCCGCGACCGCCGTGCCAACCGTGTCCTTCGCGCCGTCCGCGATCCCCGCGACGACCTGGGCCGCCGTATTGCTGATGCCGTCCTTTAGGGTGGAGGAGGCCATCGCCTGGCCCACAGTCTGCTTCACGAGCGCGTCAACCGTCTTTTGCACCTGCGCCTGCCCTTCCTTCGAGGCCAGCTGCGCATCCACTTGCCCTTCCACGGCCTTCATCTGCTCCGCCACGTTCTTTTCCACCAAGCCGCTGATGGTGCCCGCCTGCTCCTCCATGAGGGACGCGATTTGCTTTTGCGCCTCGCTCCCCGGGGTATTGACCGCCTCATTGACCTTCGTGCAAATCTGCGCGATTGCCGCCGCGTCAAGCGCCCCGCCGGCCTGCGCCGCTGCCTGGGCGGACTGCGTCGCGATGGCCGTGGACGTCACGCCCGCCGTCACCTGCTGCGTCACCTGCTGCACGACCTGCTGCGTCACCGCCTGCACGACCTGCGGCTTGTACTCCGCCATGGCGTCCTTCTTCGCCGTCTCGGCAGCGACCGTCCCGTATGCCTGACCCAGGACGGAATTCAGCACCGTCTCCGTGTACGTGCTAAGGCCGTCGCCCACCTGCTTCTTCGCATCCTTGCTGTTTGCTAAGCTATCGTAAAATACGGAAGACGCCTGGTTCTTTATGGCCTCGGAGCTGTTCTTCCCCTCGCTGAACGAGGATTCCACCGCGTCGTCCGCCTGCTTTTCTAAGGACCTCCGCTCGCTGTCCGTCATCTTTGCCTTCAAGGTCTGATCCAGCTGCTGGACGCCGCTGTTTAACGTCGCCGCGCTGCTGTCTAGCGTGGACACGCCGTCCACGAGGGTCCCCGCGGAACCCGCCAGGGCATGGATGCCCTCGTCGACCTTCGATGCCCCTTCCGTATAGCTGACAATGCCGCTGCTTAGGCTGGCCATGCCGTCGGAAAACTCTCCCAGGCTTCCCTTTAACGTCCCCATGCCGTCCGAGAGCTCCCCGCTCCCGTCCACCAGCTTGCCCGACGCGTCGGACAAATCATTGAGGCTCCCCTCCAAGCTGTCCGTATCCACCTTCCCGCTGACATCCGCGTCGCTTAGCAAGTCGTTCATGATGACGGACATCGTCATGTCCAAGGAGAAATCCTCCACGTCCGCGGTCACTTCCACGTAATCCGGGATATCTACGTCCTCCGCGAGGTCCCCATCCTCCAGGTCCAGGCTCTCCCGCAGCCCCGGCATCGCCATGCCGACCACGATCTGCCTGTCGCCGTCCGAGATGACCCTCCCGCTGGAAACCTCCACGTTCTTCGCCCCATCCGGGAAAATCATCCCGGTCATGACTACGAACGGCACGTAAACGTCGTAAGACTTCCCGTCGACGGACTGCTTGGCTTTCTCGTTGTTCGTATAGTCAAAGCGGATCTTCAGCTTCCCGCTCTTCCCCGCGATCTCTTTCGCGGGCGTTTCCTTCCCGTCTAAGTAATAAGTGACTTTCTGCGTGACGGGCAGCTCCTTGTCCGTCTTGCCCTGGTAGTAAATGTCATTGCCGCCGGCTTCCCACGTCAGCGTGTCGCCCTCCTGGGAAAAAGTCTCGTCCCCCTTCACGTTCTCGATGTCCGTAAGGTCCGACTCGTCCTTGATGGCATCCTGCCCGCCCGCGTTTTTCAGCCAGTCGCTCACGATAACCTCCTTCGGGCTGCCGTCCGCCTCCGCCACGACATAAACCGTCTCCTCTTTTCCCGCGTCCCCGTCTTCCTCCCCGTCCACGGAAAGGGCGTCGGACAGGGCTTCTTCCGTCTCCTCATCCCCGGTATCCGCAGTTTCCGCCGAATCCGCGGAATTTTCCTTTTCGGCCTGCACCCGGTAGGCCGCGAAACCCGCGCTCGTGCCTAAGACGGCCACGGTAACGACCCCCGCCGCCACGCGGATCACGTATTTGTTCTTGAACGCTTTCTTCAGCTCCAGATTCTTCATGGCAAATCACCCTCCTATGGTTTTCCGTTCGATAATGGTTGCAACCCTCGCATGGGAACTTTTATCTCGATGGCCCGAAATGCCGGCTCGTCTTGCATATCAGCTTGTCAAACACCATGAACATGGCGGGCAGGATGAATATCGCCACGAGCATGCTGATGATTGCCCCCCTTGACATCAGCGTGCACAGGGAGCTTATCATGTCAATCCTGGAATAAAACGCCACGCCAACCGTCGCCGCGAAGAAGCTTAGCGCGCTCCCGATGATGGAAGAAACCGAGGTAGAGAGAGCCGTCGTGACAGCCTCTTTCTTATCCGCGCCGTTCCTGCGCTCCTCGCGGTAACGCGTCGTCATCAAGATCGCGTAATCCACGGTCGCGCCGAGCTGTATCGTGCCGATGACGACGGACGCGATGAACGGGAGCGTCGTGTGCGTGAACGCCGGTATCCCCATGTTGATGAAGATGGCGAACTCAATCACGGCCACCAAGATGACCGGGAGGGAGCCCGACATGAACGTGAACGCGATAATCAAGAAGACAGCCAAGATAGAAACCACGCTCACGACCTTGAAGTCCTTGTCCGTAATCGTGATCAGGTCCTTCGTGCAAGGCGCCTCGCCAATCAGCATCCCCTTCGGATCGTATTTCTTCAGGATGCCGCCCAGCTCGTCAATCTGCGCGTTCACCTCGTCCGACGCGATCTTGTATTTGGAGCTGACCATCATCATCTGGTAGTTCTCGTCCATCAGCGCGTCCTTCACGTCGTCCGGCACCATGTCCATCGGGATGGACGACCCGACGATCGTCTCTAAGCCAAACACGGCCGACACGCCGTCCACGTTCTCCATCTCGTCGGACATCTTCTTGACCTCCTCCTTGGGAAGGGAGCTGTCCGCTAAGATGATATGCGTCGTGTTCATTTGGAACGTCTCGTCCAATTTATCGTTCGCCTGGATGCTCGGCAAATCCTTCGGCAGCGTCCCCGCCAGGTCATAGTATACGTCCGTATGCGTGTACCCGTAAACCGCGGGAACCAGGACGACGCAGAAAATCACGATGAACGCCTTATAGTGCTTCACCACGAACGGGGCAATCCCCCCGAGGTCCGGGATGGCCGGGCGGTGCTTCGTCTTAGAAATCGCCTTGTCAAAAATGAGGAGCATGGACGGCAGGATGGTCACGCACCCTATCACGCCGAACACGACGCCCTTCGCCATCACGACCCCTAAGTCCATGCCCAGCGTGAACGTCATGAAGCAAAGCGCCAAAAACCCGGCGATCGTCGTCGTCGAGCTGCTCACGACGGCCCCCAGGGTCCTAGAAATCGCCTCGGCCATCGCCTCTTTCTTGTCGTCAGGATGCTCCTGCTGGCATTCCTCATAGCTATGCCATAAGAAAATGGAGTAATCCATCGTCACGCCAAGCTGCAGCACCGCCGCTAAGGCCTGCGTGATGTAGCAGATTTCCCCGGAAATGAAATTGGTGCCCAGGTTATAGATGATCGCCATCCCGATGCTCAGAAGGAAGAACACCGGCGCCAAAAACGAGTCCATCGTGAGCGCTAAGACAACGCCCGAGAGCACGGCCGCGATCGCGACGTAGGCCATCATCTCCTGGTTGCAGATATCCTTGATGTCCGTGACGACCGCGGACATGCCGCTCACGAAGCACTGGCGGTCCGCCAGCGTCCTGATCTGCGCCACCGCGTCCATCGTCTCGTCGGAGGACATCGAGGTATCGAACATGACCGCCATCAGCGTGCAGTCCCCTTTGGTGAACTTGCCCTGCACGTCCTCGGGCAGGATCTCCATCGGCACCGACAGGTCCGCGATCGAGTCATACCAGATTACCGTCTTCACATGGGGGACCTCCTCGATCTGAGCGCGTAGCTCGGAAACCTCCTTGTTCTCCATCCCCTCCACCACGCAGATGGAGAACGCGCCCGTCCCGAACTCGTCAATCAGGATGTCCTGCCCGACCATCGTCTCGATATCCCCCGGCAGGTAAGAGAGGATATCGTAATTGATCCTGGTGTGGATAATCCCAAACACCGACGGAATCAGAAGCAGCAGGCTGATGATGAAGATCGGCACGCGCAGCTTCACGACTCCCTTTCCAAATTTGCTCATCTTGCTCCATCCCTTTCAAATCTACTCTGAAAGCCCAGTCGCAATGTCCATGCGGATGGCCTGCTTGCAGGCCGATCCGCATGGACATTAGCGACGCTAACCCGTACAAGGGCGATAGCCCGGATTGCAAATACGGGTAGGATTGCGCTAGCTGCGCAGCAGCGGAGCAATCCGTGGGCTTTCA
>CAZOLD010000091.1:4761-6316 GCA_964580595.1 uncultured Eubacterium sp. | reverse complement strand
GCCTTTCCTCACCGCGTAGAATTTCTTTTTTGCCATATGGCCTCCATTCCGCATGTCCCGCAAAACCTGGCCCTGGCGCGCTCAACAGATCATAGCTTCCTGATCCGCTCTAACGCCGCGAGCGTGTTTTCCCACGTCCCGAACGCCGTCAGCCTGAAATACCCTTCGCCGCTAGGCCCAAACCCGGACCCCGGCGTCCCCACGACGTTCGCCCGCTCCAGCAAGTCGTCAAAGAATTCCCAGGACGTCATGCCGCCCGGCGTCTTCAGCCAGATATATGGCGCGTTGACCCCGCCGAACACCGTGTACCCGGCGTCCTCCAGCCCTTGCTTGATCGCGGACGCGTTCTTCATGTAGTACGCGACCTGCCCCTTCAGCTGCGCTTTCCCCTCTTCGCTGTACGTCGCCTCGCCCGCGCGCTGCACGATGTAAGGCGCCCCGTTGAATTTCGTGCCGTGGCGGCGCGCCCACATGGCGTTCAGGGAGACGTCCCCGCATTTCAAATCCTTCGGCACGACCGTGTATCCCAGCCGCAGCCCGGTAAACCCGGCATTCTTGGAATAGCTCTTCATTTCGATGGCGCAAGCCCTGGCGCCCTCGCACTCATAAATCGAATGCGCCACGTCCCCTTCGGAAATATAGGCCTCGTAGGCCGCGTCGTAAAGGATGACGGCGCCTACCCTGTTCGCGTAATCCACCCATTCCTGGAGCTGTGCCTTCTTAAGCGTCGTCCCGGTCGGGTTGTTCGGCAGGCACAGGTATATCATGTCCGGCGCCTCTTTTGGGAATTCCGGCACGAACCCGTTCTCCATCGTGCAGGGCATATACGTGACGCCAGTCCAGACGCCCCTTTCGGCGTCGTAATCGCCCGTCCGCCCGGCCATGGCGTTGGAATCCAAATAGACCGGATAAACCGGGTCGCAGACCGCGACCGTGTTTTGGATATCGAAAATTTCCTGGATATTGGCGGAATCGCTCTTCGCGCCGTCGGAAACAAACACCTCGTCCGCGCGGATATCGCATCCGCGGGGCTTGTAGTCATTTTCCACGATAGCGTCCCGCAAGAAGGCGTAACCCAAATCCGGCGCGTACCCGCGGAATGTCTCCGCGCGCCCCATCTCGTCCACGGCCTTGTGCAGCGCCTCGATGATGGCGGGTGCCAGCGGCTGCGTCACGTCGCCGATCCCCAGCCGGATCACGTCCTTCCCCGGGTTCGCCTCCGTAAACGCCGCTACCTTTTTCGCGATCGTGCTGAAAAGGTAGCTCCCCGGTAATTTCTGGTAATTCGCATTGATGCTGTACATTTTCCTCACTCCTCGTACCGTTATTTTCCTGACGCCGGCCGCCCCTTCGGCGCCGCGCTTCGTTTCCCATGCCCCGCCACGGGTGGGCCTGCGCTTCGCCGCAAGAAATTTCCCGGGCGCCGGTGTTCGCGTCCCCAGGAAGCGGTGTCCCGGACATCGCGGGCCAGCCACCTCCCAGGCGCCGCGCTTCGTTTCCCATGCCCCGCCGCGGGCCCATGCTTCGCGGCGTGATATTTCCCGGGCGCCGGCAT
>CAZOLD010000091.1:3472-4661 GCA_964580595.1 uncultured Eubacterium sp. | reverse complement strand
CACAGCCCCGGCGGAAGCAGGATCTCTCCGTCAAAAACCGTCGCCGCCGGCCCCGTCATGTAAACGGGCGCGTCCCCGCCTTCCCAGGAAATGGACAGCTCCCCGCCCGGAAGGCTCACGCGCGCTTCTTCCTCTATCCTGCCAGTTAAGATAGCCGCCACGACCGCCGCGCAGGCGCCCGTCCCGCAAGCCATCGTCTCCCCGCTCCCGCGCTCCCACACGCGCATCCTGAGCGAGCGCCGCCCGGCGACGTTCACGAATTCCGTGTTGATCCTCTTAGGGAAACGCGGATGGTTCTCAAAAGACGGGCCGATGTCCGCCAGGGGGAGGTCCCCCACGTCCTCATCCATGAAAATGACGCAATGCGGGTTTCCCATCGAGACGCAAGTCATGCGGTAACCCTTCCCCGCGACCTCAATCGGGGCATCCACGGCCCGCCCCCGCGCCTGCCCTTCTTCCCCTTCCATGAGGACGGGGATTTTCGCCGCCTCCAGCTCCGGCGCACCCATGTCCACCCGGACCAGGACAGCCTTCCCGCCCTCTTCCGTGATCTCCAGATGCTTATTCCCCGCCAGGGTATGGATGGAGAGATCCTTCTTAGACGTAAGCCCCCTGTCATAGACATATTTGGCCACGCAACGGATGGCGTTCCCGCACATCTCGCCCTCGGACCCGTCCGCGTTATACATGCGCATCTCGAAATCCGCCTCGTCGGAGGGGCAAATCAGCACCAGCCCATCGCCCCCGATCCCGAAATGCCTGTCGCTGACGAATTTCGCGACTTCACCGGGATTCGCGAGAGGCTCCCGCAGGCAGTCCACGTAAATATAATCATTCCCTATCCCGTGCATTTTCGTAAATTTCATCCGGCTCCACTCCCTTCCCCACCGCTTCCCGTATCCCTCATGCCCGGCTCATCCGCTATCCGTCGTATCCAGTAAGCGCCATCCGGGCTGTCTCCGTTAGCCAGACCCGTTGCCCATCCGGTCTCCCTGGCGCATCCGCTTCCCGTCGTATCCGGTAGGCGCCATCCGGGCTGTCTCCGTTAGACCAAGCCCGCTGCCCATCCGGTCTCCCCGGCGCATCCGCTATCCGTCGTATCCCGCCAGCACCATCTGGGCCGTCTCCGTCAGTCCCGTCCCGCTGTCCATGCTGATTTTCTGGATATAGCGGTGCGCCTCTTCCTCGG
>CAZOLD010000091.1:0-3372 GCA_964580595.1 uncultured Eubacterium sp. | reverse complement strand
CCCGTCCCGCTGTCCATGCTGATTTTCTGGATATAGCGGTGCGCCTCTTCCTCGGTCATGTGGTTCCGCTCCATCAGGACCGCTTTCGCCTTCGAGATAATCCTGTTCTCTTCCTCGCTCCGCTTCTTGGGCCCGGCCCTTTTCCTCCTCTTCCGCCGCGTGATGCCGCAGGAAATCATCTCGACAGTGCTGATCAGCTCATGGACCTTCAGCGGCATGGGCAGGAAAACCACGTGCTCCATGCCCTCTTCCCAGGAACCGGGCGGCGCCAGGACCAGCATCTCGAAGTCCGCCGGAAGGTATTCCCGCAGCTGCGGGTACATCATGTCCTGCAGCCTCCCGGCACACACCAGGATCCCTTCCTCATACGAATCGGCGTATTGCAGCGCCTGTGCGCCCGACGTGCAGGCCGCCCCGACGGAAAACCCGCCCTTGACCAGGATATTCTTTATGCTCTTCGCATTGTCCAATTTCGGAAATGCCACAACTATGTTCACCAAGACGTTTCCTCCGCTGCCCGTGCCCGCGCCGCAGTCATATCTTGTGCAGGTAATGGCTGATTTCCCACTCCGTGATGCTCTCCCGGTAGGAATCCCATTCCGCCTCCTTGGCCTTGGCATATTTCGTGGCGATATGCTCCCCCAGCACCTCGCAGACAAGCGTGTCCTTCTTCATTTCCCCTATGGCCTCCTTCAGGTTCGTGGGGAGGGAGGAAATCTGGTGTGCCGTCTTCTCGTCCTTGCGCATATCGAAAATATTGGCCGTGACGGGGCGCGGCGGCTCAATCCGGTTCTTAATCCCGTCCAGCCCCGCCGCTAAGCACAGCGCGATCACGAGGTAAGGGTTCGCCGCCGGATCCGGGCTCCTTAGCTCGATCCGCTTCGCGTCCTCCGGGGAAGTCGGGATGCGGATGAGGGGGCTGCGGTTCGTCGCCGACCACGCGATATAGAGGGGCGCCTCATAGCCCGGCACCAGGCGCTTGTAGGAATTGACCAGGGGGTTCGTGATTGCCGCCATCCCCCTCATATGCTTCATCAATCCGCCGATGAAATAATACGCCTCGCGGCTTAAGCCAAGCTCGTCAGACGGGTCGGAGAAAATATTTTTCCCTTCCTTGTCCAAGGACATGTTGATGTGCATGCCGGATCCGTTGACGCCGTACTTTGGCTTCGGCATGAAGCTGGCGAACAGGCCGAACCGCTTCGCGACCGTCTTCACGGCAAGCTTGAACGTCATGATGTTGTCCGCCGTCGCCAGCCCCTCGTCGTAATGGAAATCAATCTCGTGCTGCGCGGGCGCGACCTCGTGGTGGGACGCCTCCACCTCGAACCCCATCTCCTCCAGCGTCAGCACGATGTCCCTCCTCGCGTTCTCCCCCAGGTCCACCGGCCCTAAGTCAAAATATCCCGCGCGCTCGTGCGTCAGCGTGGTCGGGCACCCGTTCTCGTCCGTATGGAAGAGGAAAAACTCGCACTCCGGCCCCACATCGAACCGGTACCCCATCTTTTCCGCCTCCGCGAGCGTCTTTTTTAAGATATGCCGCGGGTCGCCCTCGAACGGCGCGCCGCCCGGGCGGTAAACGTCGCAGATGATCCGCGCCACCTTGCCCTGCTGCGGCCTCCAGGGGAAAATCGCGAACGTGTCCAAATCCGGATACAGGTACATGTCCGATTCCTCAATCCGCACGAACCCCTCGATGGAAGATCCATCGAACATGCATTGGTTGTCCAGCGCCCTCCCCAACTGATTCTTGGTAACCGCGACATTCTTCAATGTCCCGAACATATCCGTGAACTGGAGACGGATAAATTCCACGTCCTCCTCCTCCACGATACGGATGATGTCCTGCTTCGTATATTTGCCCATCGCTCGATTCTCCTTTTCCCTACCGGCCGGCTTTTCTTCCTTACATATATGACGCGCTTTTGCCGTGCCACGCACGGCGGCTCCGTGCCTGGCGGCGCGTGTATGTGTCACGCACGGCGGCTCCGTGCTTGGTGCCTCTGTGCCTGGCGGCGCGTGTATGTGCCGCTCCTGGCGCCTCCGTGCCTGGCGCCTCCGTGTCTGGCGGCGCGGCGCGTAAATGTGCCACGCCTGGTCGTGTGCCGCCTCTTGGCTGTGCGCCCCCGCTTGGCCGTGCGCCACGCCTTGGTCGTGCGCCGCCCACTTGGCTGTGCGCCCCCACTTGGCTGTGCGCCGCCCCTTTGCCGTGCGCCGCTCTTAGTTGTGCGCCCCCGCTTGGCCGTGCGCCGCCTCTTGGCTGTGTGCCGCCACTCGGTCGTGCTCCGCCCACTTGGCTGTGCGCCGCCCACTCGGCCGTGCGCCGCCCCGCGCGTAAGCCGGCGGCCCATACCCGCATTATAAATTATTTTCCCGGGCGGCACAACCGGAACTTTCTGGGGATCCGCAAAACGCCAACACCTCCTCGAAAGGCATGTCCCCTCCGAACAGGTCCAGGGCGCTGCCGATCGTGACCCCCAGCCGCCCCTTCCCGGCAACCCGCAGTTCCTCTAAGTCCGCGAAGCTCCCGACGCCGCCCGCGTACGTGACCGGGATTTCCCCCCAGCCGCCCAAAAGCTCCGCGAGCTCCCTCTCTATGCCCCGCGCTTTCCCTTCCGCGTCCACGGCATGGACCAAGAATTCATCCGCGTACCCCGCGAGGCGGCAAAGCAGCGCCTCGTCCAGCCTCTCGTCCGTGAATTTCTGCCACCGGTCCGTCACGACATAATACGCGTCCCCCCGCCGCCTGCAGCTTAAGTCCAGCACCAGCCTTTCCTTTCCGGCCGCCGCGCGAATCTTTTCCAAGTTCCCGTAACAGACCGCGCCGTCCCGAAACACATAAGATGTCACGATGACATGGCTCGCGCCCGCGTCCAGGAATTCGCGCGCGTTCCCCGGATGGATCCCGCCCCCCACCTGCAATCCGCCGGGATAGGCGGCGAGCGCCCTTAGCGCCTGTGCCTTCGTCTCCTCATGATATTCGCTGCCCGGAGGGTTCAGCATAATGACATGGCCGCCCTTCAAGCCGCGCTCCCGGTACAGACTCGCGAAAAACGCGGCGTCCCGGCCCGACACGAAATTCTCCTTCGCCCGGTTCCCCTCATCCCTGAGGCTCCCTCCCACGATCTGCTTCACTTTCCCGTTGTGAATATCAATGCATGGCCGAAAATCCATCCCCCGCCCTCCCTTCCCAATAAAATCCCCATACCCCGCAAGCGGGGCGCCGCCATCGATGAAAGCCCACGGATTGCTCCGCTGCGGCGCAGCTTTCGCAATCCTGCCCGTATTCGCAATCCGGGCTATCGCCCTTATACGGGTTAGCGTCGCTAATGTCCATGCGGCATCACGTTATCATTGTATGGAGAATTCCGC
>CAZOLD010000090.1:4212-6369 GCA_964580595.1 uncultured Eubacterium sp. | reverse complement strand
AAGGATTTCTGCATCTGGATGTTTTCCATGGAAGACAAGAAATCCATCGTCAACGACATTTTTGAGAAGTTCCATGACACGTTCGGGTTTTACCCGGAGTCCACGGGATCTTATTACATGGACGCCGATCTGACGAATTACATCAAGGAGAAATACCCGTCCGTGAAATGCGCGGTGGCGACTTGCTGGGAAGAGGGGCCGAAGGCGTACCATACCTGCAACAATTCCTGGTATACGCTGTTTGACGGCGGCCCGTGGGCGCCCTGGATCCCGTCGAAGCAGAATACGCACGCGCCGGCGGCCAACGAGGAGGAGGACAGCGGCATCGTCGCGATTCCGCACCTTTCCAGGGATTTGATCGCGTGTTACGACGGGAACGGGTCGAATTTCGGCACCCACCCGCAGAACGTCCTGCGCGGGATGATTTATGACAGCGAGACCTGGGAGTATCCCTACCTTTACAACCTGATTGACCAATACCGCTCCTTGGAGAAATACAACAACGGCTACGCTTACAACATGATGTTCGTTGGGCCTGCCTGGATGAACAAGATGGGTCGCTGGGAAGCGCCGTACGAGCTTTTGCTGAAGTCCTATTCCGACGGCTGCGCCTACTACGGAAAGCTGAAAAAAGAGGGCAAGCTCGTGGACATGACGATGTCCGAGTTCGCGGACTATTACCGGGAAAAGAAGAGCTATACCGAGCCGGAGTGCGCGCTATGGCGCGACATCCTCTATGGCTCCGACAAGCAGGTGTTCTGGTATTGCGACCCGTACATGAGGGCTTGCGTCAACATGGACCAGGGCGGCGCCATCGTGGATTTGCGCCCCTACGCGGCGAAGTTAGAGTGGCCGGTGGGCATCGGGACGAAGCATGTGCAGGACGCGTCCTACCCGTTCCTGATCCAGGAAAAGTACCGCGCCGGGTACTTCACGCATTACGCGGGCGAGGGCACGGTCAGGAGCGCGAAGCTTTCCTACCGGGGGGAGGAAGTGGATTTGTGCCTTTGCAGGACGAAGGCGCATTTTTCCCAGGAAGGCAATACCAGGATCCTGACGCTGGATCCGGTGGACATTGAGTTTGAGGATCTTACCGTGAAGCTTCAGACGAAGCTTTACTTTGAGGAAGGGAGCTCTAGGATACAGATTGAGCGCGCGGTTTTGGAGATGAGCGATCCGGGCGCGAAGGTGGAGCTTAATGAGTACATGGTCGCCTGCTATGGCACGACGGAATACCCGGAGGACATGACCGGCATCACGCTGCGGTGCGAGGGGAAGGACCCAAAGGAGATCCGGTATGAGTATAAGTGCAGGGAGGAACAGTTAGGCGGCGCGGACGCGGTGAGCGCGTCCATCCCCGCGATAGGCACGAAAGTGTCAATGACCGCGTCCGACAAGGAGGCGGTGGGATACGTCAAGGAGGGGTACGCGTTTTCCCCGATGTTCACGCTGGGTTATACGAAGGAGATATCAGACAAGGAGGTGTTCTCGACATGGCTCAATCTGGAAAAGGAAAGCTGAATTACAGGTGCCCGTCCTGCTTCATGAGGGATTTGGATATCGACATGTTCTACGACAAGGACAAGGATGAGTATTATTGCATCCGCTGCCAGTATGTGGGCAGCGAGAAGGACGTGCTAGAGAAGAATGAGATGGTGCGGTTCCGTTACCGCGCGATGGCGAAGCGTTTTACGAAATTTGATTTTGATTGACGGGTTGGAGGTTGGGATTCATGGAAAACACATCTCAGAAGCGAAGCTTCATCAAGGGGATGGACGTGTCTTCCCTGCTTGAGGTCGAGCGCCTTGGAGGGAAATTTTATGACAAGGATGGCGAGGAGCGGGAGCTCCTCTCCATCTTGCAGGAGTATGGCACGAATATGATTCGCCTGCGTTTGTGGAATAACCCGAATTCCAGGCAGGGCGAGCCGTACGGCGGGGGGAACAACGACCTTGCGGCGGCGCTTGCCCTAGCGAAAAGGGCGCACGCGAGGGGGATGGGCGTGTTGCTGGACCTCCATTACAGTGACTTCTGGGCGGATCCCGGCAAGCAGATCAAGCCGAAGGCCTGGGCGGATTTTACGGGGCGGCGGCTGGAATACGCGGTTTATGACCATACGTTAGCCGTGCTCCGGAAGTTCCAGGAGGAGGATTCCCT
>CAZOLD010000090.1:0-4202 GCA_964580595.1 uncultured Eubacterium sp. | reverse complement strand
CCTCCCCGAGATGGTCCAAATCGGGAACGAGATTACGAACGGGTTTTTGTGGCCGGACGGGAAGAAGCCGAATTTCGAGAATATCGCCGCGTTCGTCAACGCGGGAATCCATGCCGTCCGCACGATGGACCGGAGGATCCCCGTCATGATCCATTTGGACAACGGGTGCGATACCGTGATGTACCGGGAATGGTTTGACAGCTATTTTGAGAATGACGGGGAGGATTTCGAGATGATCGGGATGTCTTATTACCCGATCTGGAACGGGCCGATTTCCGGGCTCGCGAGGAACATGGGGGAAATGGCGGCGCGCTATGGCAAGGAGATCGTCATAGCGGAGGTATCCGCCGGGTTCACCTCCGAGGATTATGCGTCTTACGAGGGACTTGGGCCTTCCGAGCGGAAGGGGATGGCGGCGAAGCCCTCTTTGGCTAAGAACCTGGAATATCCCATGACGAAGGACGGGCAGGCGGAATTCATGCAGGCCCTCATGGAAGAGATCGACCGCGTGCCCGGCGGGAAGGGCAGGGGGTTCTTCTACTGGGAGCCCGGATGGCTCCCGGTCCCCGGCAGCGGCTGGGCGACGGAGGCGTCCCTAAAGTACATGAACGACAAGGGGCCTTGCGGGAATGAGTGGGCGAACCAGGCTCTGTTTGACTACGACGGGAAGCCCCTTCCCGCCCTGGACGCCATTTCCCGGTTCAAGACGAAAGGACAGGTAGGGCCATGATTTCGAAGCAGATGAAGATTGACGTGGAGCAAAGCTCCGCGATTCGCGCCATGTTCCTGGAGGGGAAGGAGATGGCGCGCGAGGTTGGGGCTGAGAATGTCTATGATTTCAGCCTGGGGAACCCCATGACGCCGGTTCCCGACGCGTTCAGCCAGGCGATCATCGACGCGGTGCAAACGGAAAGCTCCTTAGAGCTCCACGGGTACATGGACAACGCGGGCTTCCCCGAGACAAGGAGGGCCATCGCGGAGGACTTAAACCGTAGGTTCGGGACGTCCTTCACGGAGAGCCACATCGTGATGACCGTCGGCGCGGCGGGTGCCTTGAATGTCGTGTTCAAGTCGATTTTAGATCCGGGCGACGAGGTGCTCGCGCTCGCGCCCTATTTTGGGGAGTACCGTGGCTATGTGGCCAACCACCGGGGGGTATTGAGGGAGGTAAGGCCCGATATGTCCACGTTCCAGCCTGACTTAGGGGACTTAGAGGCAAAAGTCACGGAAAAGACGAAGGCGGTCATCATCAACAACCCCGTGAACCCGACGGGAGTGATTTATCCCGCGGAAACGATAAGGAAAATCGCCGCCATCCTGAAAAAAGGGCAGGAGGCATACGGGCATGAGATTTACATGGTATCGGACGAGCCTTACAGGGAGCTTGCTTACGACGGGAACGAAGTCCCGTTCCTGACGGGATACTATGACAATACGTTCGTGACGTATTCATTCAGCAAGTCCCTCTCCATTCCGGGCGAGCGCATCGGGTACATCGCGGCATGCCCGTCCATGGCGGGCTGCGAGGAGACCGTTTGCGCGCTTTCCGTGGCGAACCGCATGCTTGGTTTCGTGAATGCCCCGTCCTTGATGCAAAAGGCGCTGGTCCGGGCGCTGGACGCAAGGACGGACGTGGCGTATTACGACAGGAACCGGAAATTCATCTACGATAGCCTCACGGAGCTGGGGTTTGAATGCGTGAGGCCGCAGGGCGCGTTTTATCTGTTCCTCAAATCCCCAAGCCCGGACGAGAAGCAGTTCGTGCAGGCGGCCAAGAGGCATCATATCTTGCTTGTCGGCGGCTCTTCCTTCGCCTGCCCCGGGTACGTGCGCTTGGCGTACTGCGTCTCCCATGAGATGATAGAGCGTTCCCTGCCCGCTTTTAGGAAACTGGCGGAGGAGACGCTGTGACGCGCGAAGGGAATGGGGGCAAGACCATGGGGAGCGGCGCTTCGGCGGGCGGGGGCAAGGATACGGGGAGCGGCGCTTTGGCGGCATGGGAGGGGAACGTGCGCAGGTCGTTCCTTATACGCCGGGGGAGCAGCCGGATGAGCCAGGCATTATCAAGCTCAACACGAACGAGAACCCTTACCCGCCCGCGCCCGGCGTGATGGAGGCCTTGCGGGAATTGGGCGGGGATGCCCTCCGGAGGTATCCAGATCCGGCGGCGGGCGCGTTGGTCGGGGCGCTGGCTGCCTACCATGGCGTGAAGGAAGGGCAGGTATTTGCCGGAGTCGGGTCAGACGACGTGCTGGCCATGAGTTTTTTGACTTTTTTCCAAGGCGGGGATCCCATCCTGTTTCCCGATATCACATATTCTTTTTATGATGTCTGGGCGGGGCTGTTTGGGATTCCTTTTGAATGCCCTCCCCTGGACGGCGATTTTAGGATCCGCGTGTCGGATTACATGCGGGATTGCGGCGGGATCGTGATCCCGAACCCCAACGCGCCGACGGGGATTGCCCTTGGCGCCGACGAGCTGGAGCGGGTGGTCGCGGCGAATCCGGGCGCGGTCGTCATCATCGACGAGGCGTATGTTGATTTTGGCGGCCCTTCTGTCCTGCCGCTGATTTCCCGGTACGAGAACCTCTTAGTCGTGCGCACTTTCTCCAAGTCCAGGAGCCTCGCGGGGATGCGGATTGGGTACGCGCTAGGGAGCGAGAAGCTGATCCGGTACTTGAATGACACGAAGTATTCCTTCAATTCCTACACGCTGAGCGCGGCGGCGATCGCGGCCGGCACGGCGTCGCTTGCGGACGAGGCATATTTCCGGGAGAGTTTAGGGAAAGTGACGCGCACGAGGGAGCGCGTCAAGGAGGAGCTTCGCGGGCTGGGCTTCGTGTTCCCGGATTCGCGGAGCAACTTCATTTTCGCCTCCCACCCGGAGTTCCCCGCGGGGGAGCTGTTCGGGGCATTGAGGGAGGCAGGCATTCTCGTCCGGCATTTTGACAAGCCGAGGATCCGGGATTACTTGCGGATTTCCATCGGGACAGACGAAGAGATGAACAGGCTGCTTTCGTTTTTGAGGCGGCATATGGGAGAGAAATCATGATTAAGTTGATTCTGAAAGGCATGGTGATTGGCGTCGCGAACGTCATCCCGGGCGTCAGCGGGGGGACGATGGCGGTTTCCATGGGGATTTATGACAAGATCATCCACGCCGCGACGCATATCATTTCGGAGTTTAAGAAGAGCATAAGGCTCCTTGCCCCCATCCTCTTAGGGGCGGCGATCGGGATCGTGGCCCTGGCGCGCCTGATTGAGATCATGTTCGACAAGATACCGTTCCAGACGAATTTCCTTTTTATCGGACTGATTTTGGGCGGCTTGCCGGCGGTCGCGAAGAAAGTGAGGGGCAAGGGGATGAAGCCGGGATATGCCGTGTCCTTCCTGGTTTTCTTCGCGGCGGTCATCGGGCTCGCGGCCATCAGCGGGCAGGAAGGCGCGTCGGCGGACCTAAGCGCCGGGCTGATCAACGCGGTGAAGCTGTTCGCGGTCGGCGTCATCGCGTCCGCGACGATGGTGATCCCGGGCGTCAGCGGCTCCATGGTCCTGATGCTGATGGGGTATTACAGCCCGATCATCAGCGAAGTGAACCGTTTCATCGACAACCTCGTGGGCTTTGATGTCCAGGGCTTGCTGGATGGCTGCGCCGTGCTCATCCCGTTCGGCGTCGGGGTACTGGTGGGGATCGTGGCAATCGCGAAAGTCATCGAGTTCCTCTTCCAGAAGTTCCCGGAACATACGTATTGGGCCATCCTTGGCCTGATCGCCTCGTCCCCGTTCGCCATCCTGCTCATGAGCCATTTTGGGAGCCTGACTGTCCTGACGGTGGTAACGGGAATCGTGGCTTTGGCGATCGGCGCCGTCATTTCCTTAAAGCTCGGGGAGGAATGAGGAAAAGCGAAATTCAAAACACAAAAACATAAGCAAAAAACATGAGAATGGGAATATCGGGAAATGGGAATATCGAGAAATGGGAAAGGAAGGGGAAAATGTATTCATTTGATGAAGTGAGGAACACGGATCCGGAGGTTGCGGCTGCCATTGAGGCGGAAATGGCGCGCCAGAATAGCCATATCGAGCTGATTGCTTCCGAAAATTGGGTGAGCAAGGCGGTCATGGCCGCCATGGGGAGCCCGATGACGAACAAATATGCCGAGGGCTATCCCGGAAAGCGGTATTACGGGGGCTGCGAGTGC
>CAZOLD010000089.1:2488-6394 GCA_964580595.1 uncultured Eubacterium sp. | reverse complement strand
GCCTATCGCCCCCGCTCCAGCTTCTCCCGCATCGCGCGAAGCGCCTTGCCCCGGTGGCTCAATCGGTTCTTGGCCTCAGGCTCTAGCTGCGCGCTCGTGCAGGAATACCCTTCCGGGCAGAAAATGGGGTCATACCCGAACCCGTGCTCCCCCTTTATCTCCCATCCGATGTACCCTTCCATCGTCTCCCTCACCACGCAGGACGTCCCATCCGGGAAAACCGCCGCCACCGCGCAGACGAAACGCGCCGTCCGCCGCTCCTTCGGCACGCCGGAGAGCCGCTCTAAGAGGTTTTGGTTCTTCACCTCGTAAGAGGTATCCCGCCCCAGGTACCTGGCGGAATAAATCCCGGGTTCCCCGCCCAGGCAATCGATTTCCAGGCCGGAATCATCCGCCAGCACAATCACGTCCCGCCCCTGCGCCGCCCTGGCCACGCCCTCGGCCTTCAAAAGCGCGTTTTCCTCGAATGTCTTGCCCGTCTCCGGGACTTCCACTTCCAGCCCGGCCTCCTTCATGGACAAAATCTCCGCGTCCATCCCGGATAGGATCTGGCGGATCTCCCCCATCTTCCCCTGGTTGCCCGTCGCGAATACCAACCGCATCAAAACCGAATCTTCTCCTTCCCGCGCGCCAAAGCCCCCGCGCATCCCTAGAATCCCTCGTCAAGCGCGCGAAGGATGGCATTGTAAATCCCTTGCGCCGCCTTGGACTGGTACTCGTCGGAAGTCAGCAGGTCCAGCTCTTCCTGATTCGTCATGAACCCGACCTCCACCAGCGCCACGGGCACCTTGCTATTGCGAATGATATAAATGCTGTTCCCGTAAGCTAAGCCGTCGTCTTGGCTTCCTAACGCCGCCGTCGTCTCCTCCAGGCAAATCTGCGCAAGCCGCTTGCTGCTGTTCCCTTCCGTCCCTTTTTTCTCGTCATACATGACTTCCGTGCCGCGGTAGGACGACATCGCGCCGTCCTCCGTGGAATTGTTATGCACGCTGATGAACAGGTCCGCGTCCACTTTCCCGGGGAGCCGCGCCCGCTGCTCGAAAGAGGGGTTGCTGTCGTCCGTCCTGGTATAGTAAACGCCGATATTCCTGTCATTTTCGTCTAAGAGCTCTTTTAGCTTCAAGACGATCGCGAGGTTTAAGTCCTTTTCTAAGATGCCCTGCTTGGCCGCGCCGGATGCCCTGCCCCCATGCCCCGCGTCAATGACCACGACCTTGTCATATATCTCGCTTGGCGCCCGGAAATCCAGATAGAGGTAGCCGCCCTCCACGCTGCTGACCACCTCGTAGACGGAATCTAGCGTGATCTCGATGACGCCGCTCTCCATGTACAGGTCGTCGATATGCCAGCTGTTCCCAAGAAGCGGGTGCTCCATGAAATAATCGCGCCCCACGCCGGGGATCCGGATCGTGACCAGCTGGTCCATATAGTCATTCTCGATGGAAATGTCTTTCTCGCCCATGCCGTCCGGCAGCTCGACGCGCAGCTGCTGGACAAAATCCAGCCTTCCCTCCTCCTCGGCCATCTCCGTGTACATCGCGAGCCTCTGCAGCCCCGACATGCGCTCAATCCCGGCATCGACCTCATAGGCGTCCGAAAACTGAGAGAACAGGATCAAGGCCGCGACGATCGTCACGGCAAGGATGCCCGACGATATCTTCAGCACTTTTTCTTCCATAGGCTAACCATTCCCCAATTTATCCGGCCACCTCTTCCCGCTGGCGCCTCCTTGGCGGCTTCGGCCCCGGGAATTGGTAAAAATATGCCTTGATCATCCCATTGTAAACCTTGCGGTTCTTATCCGCTTTCCTGCCGATGTAGCGTTCCGCGTCCTTATACCCGCTGATCAGGTAGGCCGACCAGGTATCCAGCCGCGCCATCGCCTCCCCGATCTGCCGGTACAGGGCAGGCAGCGATTCCTGGTCCTGCAGCCGTTCCCCATACGGCGGGTTGCTGATCAGGAAGCCGTATTCCTTCGGGTGCCGCAGCTCGCTTATGGGCCGCCGTTGGAAATGGATGAGGTGGCCCACGCCCGCCCGGCCCGCGTTCTCCCTGGCAATCCGGACGACGTCCCCGTCTATGTCATATCCCTGGATGTCTACCGAGATGTCCCGCTCCTCCATGTCCGCCGCTTCCTCCCGGATCTCATCCCACAGCCGGGGATCCACGAGATTGCCCCATCTCTCAGCCATAAACCCCCGCCTCGCGCCCGGCGCGATCTTCGCGGCCATCATCGCCGCCTCAATCGGGAACGTCCCGCTGCCGCAAAGCGGATCCACCAGGACGCGGTCCCGCTTCCAGGGCGTCAGCAGGATCAAGGCCGCCGCGAGCGTCTCCGAAATGGGCGCCTCGCCGGCTCTCGTGCGGTATCCCCGCTTATGCAAGGACTCCCCCGACGTGTCAAGGGCCACCGTCACCTCGTCCTTGCGCAGAGTAATCCGGATCGGGTACTCCGCCCCGTCCTCCGGGAACCGCTCCCTGCGGTAATGCCCCTTCAGGCGTTCCACTATCGCTTTCTTGGCGACAGACTGGATGTCGGAAGGGCTGAACAGCCGGCTTTGGACCGAGGAAGCCTTCGCCACCCAGAATTTCCCGTCCTCCGGCAGGAGTTCCTCCCACGGGATGGCCTTGACCCCCTGGAAAAGCTCCTCATAGGTCTCCGCGTGGAACCGCCCGGCCTTTAGGAGCACTCGCTCCGCCGTCCGCAAGAAGATGTTGGCCCGGCAAATCGCCTCCGCGTCCCCCTCAAAGGTGACTTTCCCGTCCTCCACTTGCACGATGTCATACCCCAAATCATAGATTTCCCGCTTCAGCACCGCCTCCAGCCCAAAATGGCAAGGCGCGATCAGCTCATATCTTTCCATCCGGATTCCCCTCCGTCCCGCTGCCTTGGGAATTGCCCCTTGCAGCCCGCAAAAATCAGCCCACAATTAACAGTATATTCGATTGCGGGCGCGAGCGCAAGTCATTTTCATGCGTGACCCACCTGCAAGCAGTCCGTCCGCAAAGCGGGACGCCGCCTTGCATGAAAGCCCACGGATTGGCAATCCGGGCTGCCGCCCTTATACGGGTTAGCGCCGCTAATGGGCATGCGGGGCACAGCCTTGCATGAAAGCCCACGGATTGCTCCGCTGCGACTGGGCTTTCAAATTAAAGAAGCAGCCGCCCCGCCCTAGCGGGATCCGGCTGCTTTTGTTGTTTGGCGCGGCAGGCAGGCGCACCTGCCGCCCTATCGGATTTTTTCTCGTCCCAGGCCTGCCTGCCTAGGGGCACGCCGCCCCGGTCAGGGGTCCTGACGGGCTTACAACTCCACGCGAAGCATGTTCTCGCTCCCGCCCAGGTAGAACTGATCCCCGGGCTTCAGGCGGTACTGGATCCCGGGTGAAAGCTGCTGGCCGTTCGCAAGGAAAGTCCCGTAGGTCGATTTCAGATCCGTAAGGATGAAATCCCCAGAGGCCTTGTCATATTCCAGGGAGCAATGCCTGCTGCTGACGCCCGGGGTGCCCTCCCGGAAGATGACCGTGCAGCTCCCCACATTCCTCCCGATCAGGATCTGCTTCCCGTTTAGCGGGAAGCAAGCCCCGTTATGCTGGGGCGCAAGGGAACGGACGACCGGATTCCCCGCGGGGGCGGGCATCGTCCTGCCGCCCGCGGCGGAAGGCTGGACGGGCGCCGGAGCCGGCTTCTTCCGTCTCAAGAGAAGCACGAGAACCACGATCAGGATAACCACCGCCGCGGCCACGACTACGATGATCAACGTATTGGACCCGCTCTGTTCCTGCGTATCCTCCGCCTGGGCACCCACGCTCGCCTTCGCGCCCGTGCCCGCGTCCGCATCCACGCTCGCCTCCGCGCCAGCCCCCGCGTCCGCATCCACGCTCGCCTCCGCGCCAGCCCCCGCGTCCG
>CAZOLD010000089.1:0-2388 GCA_964580595.1 uncultured Eubacterium sp. | reverse complement strand
CAGCCCCCGCGTCCGCATCCACGCTCGCCTCCGCGCCAGCCCCCGCGTCCGTATCTACGCTCGCCTCCGCGCCCGCGCTCGCGTCCGCATCCACGCTCGCCTCCGCGCCAGCCCCCGCGTCCGTATCTACGCTCGCCTCCGCGCCCGCGCTCGCGTCCGCATCCACGCTCGCCTCCGCGTCCTCCTCGCCGGCAAGCGTATATTCAATGCTGTGCATATTCAGCATATCGATGACTTCCTCGATATTGACCGCGTAATACGACGCGGCTACCCCCGCTTCCTCGTCCGCCGTCCATACCGAGCTGGAATTGATGCCAAGGACCTGCCCGCTTTCATTGACCAGCGGCCCGCCGGAATTGCCCGGCGAGATGGACGCGTCCGTCTGCAACAGGCGCACGCCCGTGCCCGAAGAGGTGAGCATGCGCCCGATCACGCCCTTCGTCACGGTAGCGTCATTGATCGTCCACTTCGAGACGGCATCCTGGTAATCGTTATCGGAAAGCCCGGGGAACCCGACCGCGTACACGTTCTGCCCCACCATGTTCTCATCCGGGATGCACAAGGACAGGGCTTTCCTTTTCTTCGTCGGCTTGTCCAGCCTCAGCAGGGCGATGTCCTTGACGGAATCGGAATCCACCACATACCCTTCCACCGAGCTTTTCTTGCCGAACCGGACGTAGATCTTCATCTTTGCGTCGTCCACTTTCTCGCCGGTCCCGGCAATCAAATCCCCCCACTGGCCCTGGCCATTTTCCACGAAAGACTGCACCACATGGTAATTCGTGACAAGGTATTGGGGATCCTCGCCCGGCTTCCCCACGAAAAACCCGGATCCATAACCTAAATTCTGCTTGTAGCCGATGCTCGCCGCTTCCAGCCACAGGTCAACCACGACCACGCTCTCCCTGATCTCATTGATCGACGTGCCCGAATCGGAAGCTAACGCGATATCCCCGCACCAAACAGCAGACATCAGCATGACAAATGCCGCCAGCGCCGCCGAAAGTACCCTCTTTTGAATTTTCCTCCTCATTGTCCTTATCCACCTTTCGCTTTTCTTTTCTGTGACCCTCTTTCCCTTTTCCGGAAAACGACGCGGCCCTCATTCGGCGTCATTCTCGATGTCGTCCCAGCTGAAATTCTCCCCGCAGCACGGGAAGAACATCAGCTTGGTGTTCCCAACCGTTATGATGTCATATTGGTTTATCCGGACCGGATTTAGCACGACTTCCTCGTTGAGGTAGAACAGCTCCCTGGATTCCCCGGCCTGGGCGATAAATTCCCTTCTCTTCGGCTCATACACGATGATGGCGTGGCGCTCCCTGGAGATGCTGCTGTCCCCGTGCAACACGACGTCCATCGTCTCGGAGCGCCCGATGAAATTCCTTCCCGCTTTGAGCGTGAAGCTTGCCCCGAAGTCGTCCCCTTCGACGCACACCAGCCAGCCCACGACCGGCTCCACCCCTTTCTTGCTCTGGTAAAAGCTGACCGTCTTCCCATCGTCGTCCGTGCCCGCCGCCTTTCTCACCGCCGCCTGCAAGGATGTGTCATGCGCATTGCCCCGCCCAGGCGGCTCCGGATAGCCAGGAGCCGGCATATGCGCTAAGGGAACCGTGACGGAATCCTCCTGCTGCGCGCGCGGCATCGCCACGGTCACCGAGTCCTCGCCCGCCCCTAGGCCGCCGCCCATCTGCATCGGCGCCGTCCTCCCGTCCTGGGAGGCAATCGGCGCCGTCATGGAATCCCCGCCGCCTGGTGCCGCCCCCGGGCCGCCGCCCATTGGCATCGACGATGGGCTCCCGCCCATCTGCATCGTCACGGAGTCCCCGCCGCCCTTAGCCCTGATTGCCAGGCATTTGGGGCATTCCGCGTACTTGCTCCCATTGTAAAAATGCCCGTTCTCACATCTCTTCAAGCCCATCTCTTTTCCTCCTACTTGCTTCCGGTACAATATCCCAGCGCGACCACGGTCGTGTTATCCTGGCTGGCCTTTTTCTTCCCCATCGCGCTTTGGGTCAGCATCTCCGCCAATTTCTGCGTGTCGTCCCTATTTTCCATGGCGACATCCAAAATCTCCTCCTCGGACAGGCTCTTGTACAGCCCGTCGCTGCATAGCAGCACGATGTCCCCTTCCTCCAGCTCAAACGGCCTTCGGTTGATGTCCATGAGGGAGACGTTCCCGATCCCTAAGTAACTGGTCAGCGCTTCCGCGCGGTACTCCTCCGCCCTGTACTGCTCGATCGTAAGCTCCTTGTTCCTTAGCTTCTCATCCAGCGTCATCCGGTAGTTATGCGGCTTGCACACCGAGAGGATCTCCCCTCCCCGGACGATGTAGATGCTGCTGTCCCCTACCGACAGCCAATACAGGTCGTTGCCTTCCACGACCGC
>CAZOLD010000088.1:0-6408 GCA_964580595.1 uncultured Eubacterium sp. | reverse complement strand
CTATCAATATTTCCGTCCAGACGACGAACCCCGGGTTGCGATGCGAGATGCTCCGCAGCCGTTTCGCGGGGGACGCCTTAAAGAGGATGGACGCGCTTCGCGAGGCGGGAATCCCCATGAACGGGCAGATCGTCCTGTGCAAGGGAATCAATGACGGGGCGGAGCTAGAGCGCAGCATCCGGGACTTGATGGAGTACGCGCCGGCGATGGAGAGCGTGTCCGTGGTGCCTGTCGGGCTTAGCAAGTATAGGGAGGGGCTCTACCCGTTAGAGCCGTTCGGGCGCGAGGACGCGGCGCGCGTGATCGACACGATTTTCCGTTTCCAGCAGATCTGCGTGCGGCGGCTCGGGACGCATTTCGTCCATGCGAGCGATGAATGGTATCTTTTGGCCGGGAGGGAGCTTCCCCCGGATGAGGATTACGACGGCTACCCCCAGCTGGAAAACGGGGTCGGGATGCTGCGCCTGCTGCGCACGGAGTTCGCGGAGGCGCTTGCCCGCGCGTCGCGGGGCCGTATCGGGCGGGCACGACGGGGATCCGGGGAGCGCGTGACGATTGCCACGGGCCTCTTGGCCGCGCCTACGATAGAAAGCCTGGCGGCGGATTTTAAGGATGCCTTCCCGCGGGCCGCGATAGAGGTCGTGCCGATCGCCAACCATTTTTTCGGGGAGCGGATCACGGTTTCCGGACTTTTGACCGGGCGGGACATCATAGCGCAGCTGCGTGGCCGGCGCCTGGGCGGGCGGCTGCTGCTGCCCTGCAACCTGTTGCGCAGCGGGGAAGAGGTATTCCTAGACGACGTCACGCTCCCGGAGCTGGAGGAGGCCTTGCGGGTTAAGGTCCGCGTCGTGGGCCCGAGCGGGCAGGATCTGGTGGGATGCCTGTTAGAGTCTCTATCAAAATGACGTCCCGCGACGCCAGCGCGGGGATCCGTTTCCAGGAGTTGGCGCATGGGAGTAGCGTACCGGCGCCGCAAGGCGGGATTTTTTGGAGGAATGATATGAGCAGACCAGTAGTTGCGGTCGTGGGAAGGCCGAACGTCGGGAAGTCCACGTTGTTCAACGCGTTGGCGGGGGAACGGATTTCCATCGTGGAGGATACGCCGGGAGTGACGCGGGATCGGATTTACGCGGACGTGTCATGGCTGGATTGGACGTTTACCCTGATTGACACGGGCGGGATCGATCCGGAGAGCAAGGATGTCCTGCTGTCGCAAATGCGCGAGCAGGCGCAGATCGCCATAGACACGGCGGACGTGATCCTGTTCCTGACGGACGTGAGGCAGGGGCTCGTGGACGCGGACGCCAAGATTGCCGACATGCTGCGCCGCTCCGGGAAGCCCGTGGTCCTCGTGGCCAACAAGGCGGACGACTTCGAGAAATTCATGCCGGACGTTTATGAGTTCTACAGCTTAGGGCTCGGCGACCCCATCCCGGTTTCCGCTTCCTCCAAGCTTGGGCTCGGCGACATGCTTGAGGAAGTGGCGAGGCATTTTCCCGGGGAGGCCGAAGGGGATGAGGAGGACGACAGGACCCGGGTCGCGGTCGTGGGGAAGCCCAATGTTGGGAAATCCTCCCTCATCAACCACCTGCTCGGAGAGGAACGCGTCATCGTCTCAGAGATTGCCGGGACGACGAGGGACGCCATTGACACCGCGGTAACCTGGCAGGGGCGGGAATATGTCTTCATTGACACGGCGGGGCTGCGGCGCAAGAGCAAGATTAAGGAGGAGCTGGAGCGTTACAGCGTCATACGCGCGGTGACCGCGATCGGGCGCGCGGACGTGGTGGTCCTGGTGATTGACGCGACGGAGGGCGTGACGGAGCAGGACGCGAAGATTGCCGGGATTGCCCACGACCGGGGGAAGGGCATCGTGATCGCGGTCAACAAGTGGGACGCGATTGAGAAGGACGACAAGACCGCTTACAAGCATACGGACCGCATCCGGCAGGTCCTAAGCTTCATGCCCTACGCGGACATCCTCTTCATTTCCGCCAAGACGGGGCAGCGCACGCGCAAGCTGTTCGACTGGATTGACACGGCGGCGGAGAACAATTCCATGCGGATCGCGACAGGCGTGCTGAACGAGATTGTCTCGGAGGCCGTCGCGATGCAGCAGCCCCCGTCCGACAAAGGGAAGCGGCTGAAAGTCTACTACGCGGCCCAGGTCGCGGTCAAGCCCCCGACTTTCGTGATTTTCGTGAACAAGAAGGATTTGATGCATTTCTCCTATGTCCGGTACCTGGAGAACCGCATCCGGGACGCGTTCGGCTTCCAGGGGACGTCGCTGAAATTCATCATCCGGGAAAGAAGGGAGGGGAAGGAATGATCGCGATAGGGAGCCGTATCCTCTGCCTGCTGATCGGGTATGCGTTCGGGCTGTTCCAGACTGGGTATTTTTACGGGAAATGGAAGCATTTTGACGTGAGGCAGCATGGGAGCGGGAATACGGGCGCCACGAACACGCTTCGCACCATGGGCGTCAAGGCGGGGCTGGTGGTATTTATCGGAGATTGCGCCAAGACGATGTTTGCCATGCTAGTGGCGTGGCTCCTGTTCCGTGACAGGTATCCGGACGGGGTGAGGCTGCTGGAAATGTACGCGGGCTTTGGCTCCGTGCTGGGGCACAACTACCCGTTTTACCTGAAATTTAAGGGCGGGAAAGGCATCTCTTGCACCTCGGCCTTCATCCTGGCCTTCTATCCCCCGATGGCGCCGGCCTGCCTGCTTCTGTTCATCGTGGTCGTCGCCGCCACGAAGTATGTTTCCGTCGGGTCGATCCTTGTGGTCATCACGTTCTTCATCGAGCTCGTGGCATTCGGGCAGTTGGGGTACTTAGGGATCGCGGAGTCCCTGCTTCCGGAGACCTATGTCGTAGGCGCGGCGTTCTCCCTGCTCGCGATCTGGAGGCATAAGGATAATATCAAGCGCCTGATAGCGGGCGAGGAGAACAAGCTGTAAGGGCGGCGCGCCGGGGTGGGCTGCCCGGGCAATGCCGGCGGGATGAGCCTTGCGGAAGGAGGCGGGAACATGGCAAAGGTGAGCGTGATAGGGGCGGGGAGCTGGGGGATAGCCTTAGCGACGGTCCTAGAGAAGAACGGGCATGAGGTTACCGTTTGGTCGGCTCTCGCGCCCGAGATCGCGATGCTTTCGGAAAGGCGCGAGCACGTGCAAAAACTCCCGGGGGTGCGGCTGGCGGAAAGCATCGCTCTTACGACGGAATTGGGGGAGGCCGTGCCCGGGCGGGATCTGCTTGTGCTTGCCGTCCCCTCCGTCTACACGCGCGGCACCGCCGCGGACATGCGCCCGTACGTGGCGGAAGGGCAGCGGATTGTCAGCGTGGCAAAGGGGATTGAGGAAAAGACGCTCATGACCCTTACGGATATCATCCGGGAGGAAATCCCGCAGGCTAGGACATCGGTCCTCTCAGGGCCCAGCCACGCGGAGGAGGTGGGCCGCGCCCTCCCGACTACCTGCGTGGCGGGCGCGAGGGCCAGGGCGGACGCGGAATTCGTGCAGAATATCTTCATGAACGAGTTTTTCCGGATTTATACCAGCCCGGACGTGCTGGGAATCGAGCTGGGCGGCGCGTTGAAAAATGTCATCGCGCTGGCTGCCGGGATGGCGGATGGCTTGGGGTATGGCGATAACACGAAGGCTGCCCTCATCACGCGGGGGATCGCGGAGATTGGCAGGATCGCGCTGGCGATGGGCGCGAAGCTTGAGACCATCAGCGGGCTGACGGGCATCGGGGACTTAATTGTCACCTGCGCGAGCATGCACAGCCGCAACCGCCGCGCGGGAATCCTAATCGGGCAGGGCAAGACCCCGAAGGAGGCCATGGAGGAGGTGAAAATGGTAGTGGAGGGCGTGTACTCCGCTAAGGCCGCGATTGCCCTGGCAAAAAAATATGACGTTCCGATCCCGATTATCGAGCAGGTGAACCTCGTGCTGTTCGAGGGAAAGCCGGTGAAGGACGCCGTGCGGGAGCTGATGGTAAGGGATCGGAAGCAGGAGAATGACATGCAATGGGAGGCGTGACGCGGCAGCGCTCGCAGGAAGAAAGGAGAGCTTGGCATGAACATTTATGATTTTACGGTAGAAGACGCCTATGGGGAGGAAAAATCCCTCTCGGAATATGCGGGGAAAGTGATTTTGGTGCTCAATTCCGCCACGGAGTGCGGATTTACCCCTCAGTATGACGCGCTGCAGGATTTATATGAGAAATACGCGGACAAAGGATTCGTGATCCTGGATTTCCCGTGCAACCAGTTCGGGTCGCAGGCGCCCGGGACGAATGAGGAGATCGTCTCATTCTGCGATTCCCGTTATGGCATCACGTTCCCGATTTTCTCAAAGCTGGAAGTGAACGGGGAGAACGAGAGCCCGCTGTACACCTACCTGAAATCCCAGAAGGGATTTGCCGGGTTTGACCCGGATCACCCCCTGACGCCGATGGTGGAGAGCATCTTGGAGCGGACCGCCCCGGATTATGAGTCCACGAGCGATATCAAATGGAATTTCACGAAGTTCCTGGTGGATAAGTGGGGGAATGTCGTGGAGCGCTACGAGCCGACGACGGACATCGAAGTGATCGAGGAAAGGGTGAAGGAGCTGCTAAACGGGGGCGGCGCGATGGAATTCACGTACCAGACCCAAGGCACCTGCTCCACGCAAATCAAGCTGAATATCGAAGGGAACGTCGTCACGAACATCTCGTTTACCAATGGCTGCAATGGCAACCTGAAGGCAATTCCCCGGCTGGTGGATGGCTGGACGGTGGAGGAGATTGAGGATAAGCTCCTAGGGATCACCTGCGGACGCAGGAAGACGTCCTGCGGCGACCAATTGGCCCGCGCGTGCCGCGCCGCGTACGAGGAATGGCAAAAGAGGGCTTCCTAGCCGGCAGGCGTGGTTTCTGAGTGTGCGGGTTCCGGGAAGATGGAATGGGAAAGGGGAGGACGGAGTGAAACTGGTATCATGGAACGTGAACGGGCTAAGGGCCTGCGTCCAGAAAGGCTTCCTGGATTTTTTCCGGGAAGCGGACGCGGATGCCTTCTGCATCCAGGAGACGAAGCTGCAGGAAGGGCAGATCGCGCTGGACTTGCCTGACGGGTACGAGCCTTACTGGAATTACGCGCAGAAAAAAGGATATTCCGGAACGGCAATTTTCACGAAGCGCCATCCGCTTTCGGTTTCCTACGGGATCGGGCAGGAAGAGCACGATAGGGAAGGGCGTGTCATCACGCTGGAATATGAGACGTTTTACCTTGTCACCTGCTACACGCCGAATTCCAAGGACGGGCTGGAGCGCCTGCCCTACCGCATGGAATGGGAGGACGCGTTCCTGCGCTACTTAGACGGGCTGAGGCGGGGGAAGCCCGTGATATTTTGCGGCGACCTGAACGTGGCCCATGAGGAGATTGATCTGAAAAACCCGAAGGCGAACCGGAAGAACGCGGGGTTCACGGACGAGGAGAGGGGGAAATTCTCCGACATGCTAAGCCACGGCTACCTCGACACGTTCCGGTATTTTTACCCGGAGCGGGAGGAGGCATACTCCTGGTGGTCCTACCGGTTCCGCGCGAGGGAGAGGAACGCGGGCTGGCGCATCGACTATTTCATCGTTTCCGAGGAATTGAGGGAAAAGCTTGTCGGGGCGAGGATTGACACGGAGGTCTACGGATCCGATCATTGCCCCGTGGAGCTGGAAATCGCGATTTAGGGCGCGCCCACGGCGCGTCGTTCTTGGGGCTGCCGCTGATCCGGGGAAGGCGTTGATTTATGCCAGCACCGCAGCGGAGCAATTCTTGGGCTTTCATCCATGGTGGCGCCCCTCTCGTGGGGCATGGGGTTTAGCTTATCACTTCACCACCGCAAGGAAAAAACAAAGAAAAAAGAAAAAAGAAGCCCAGCGGATTCCGCTGGGTTTCTATGAGGGGAGTATAAATAATTAATAAGGGGTATAACTTTATGAGAAATGGTCTTTGTGGATGAACCATCTCACAGGAAGAAATTATAATGCAATTGTAAGGAAAATGCAAGCTTTTTTTAAAAAAACTTGAAAACTGATCCGGGAGGGATGCCTGATTTGCGTTTTCTGGGAGGACGGGCAAAGGAAAGTCGAGGATTGCGAAAGCTACGCCGCAGCGGAGCAATCCGTAGGCTTTCATCCATGGTGGCGCCCCGCATGCGGGGCATAGGAGTTTTATAGGGAAAATGGACTTATGGCGAAAAAGCGCCTGCGAGTAGCTGGAAAAGTCGGGGAATATTCCAGTTTGCGGCACCCCAAAAATCCGGTATAATGCGAAGAGAGGCATCTGCCCAAGGACGCCATCCCGACGGGGAGGGGAGGCTACGGCCTGGTAATGAGCACGGAATCGGAGAGGAGGATGGACGACATGTGCA
>CAZOLD010000087.1:0-6444 GCA_964580595.1 uncultured Eubacterium sp. | reverse complement strand
GCGGGCTCCTAAGTTGGGGAGAAACGGCGGGGACAGCGGCGTCGGGCGCGGCCTGGGGGCCGCGCGGGAGGAGGATGGGATGTACGAGGGAGAAATCGTGCTTTGCGCGGCGAACTCTTACACGAAGCAATATTATTTTAACGACGAATTTGATTTGCTGCCGCAAAGCGTCAAGGATGAGCTGAAAATCATGTGCGTGCTGTACACGGAGGACGTGGGAGGCATATTGGCACTTTTGTTTGACGGGGACGGGAATCTGCAGCTACGCACCTCGGCGGACGATGGCGACTTGCTGTATGATGATATCGGAAGCGCGCTCAAGGTGAAGCAGATCCGGCAGGAGCGCCGCGATTTGCTGGAGTCGCTGGAGACTTATTTCAAGGTCTTTTACCTGGGAGAGGAATTGGAGGAGGAGTAATCGCATGCTCTTAGTGGTGGATGTCGGGAATACGAATATCACGTTTGGGGTCTTTCGGGGGGAGGAGCTGGAAGCGACGTTCCGGATGACGACGAAGCTGCAGCGGACGTCGGACGAGTACGGCACCAGCATCCGGGATATGCTGTTCCATAACGGGATTGATTACGGGGAGGTAAAGGATGCCATCATCGCGTCCGTCGTGCCGAATGTCATGCATTCCCTGGTCAGCTCTCTCATCAAATATTTTGGTATCCGGCCGGTTATCGTGGAGCCGGGGATTAAGACGGGGATCCGCATCGCGACGGAGAACCCGAGGCAGCTTGGCGCGGACCGCATCGTGGACGCGGCGGCCGCGTACGAGCGGTACGGGGGGCCTGTTTTCGTCATAGATTTCGGCACGGGCACGACGTATGACCTGGTGGACGCGACGGGGGCCTTTGTCTCCGGCGTCACGGCGCCGGGCATCCGGACGTCGGCGAAAGCCCTTTGGGACGAGGCGGCGAAGCTGCCGGAAATTGAGATAAGAAAGCCCAAGAGCATCCTGGCGAAAGAGACCATCAGCAGCATGCAGGCCGGCTTGATTTACGGGCAGATCGGGCAGACGGAGTATATCATCAAGGAGACGAAGCGGGAAATCGGGTGCGAGGACTTGATGGTGGTGGCGACCGGAGGCCTGGGGAAAATCATCGCGAGCGAGACGGACGCGATTAATGTGTATGACCCCACATTGACGCTCCAGGGGCTCCGATTGATTTACCATAAGCAGAACCGCAGGAAAGATGCGTGAGGACCTAAGGGCCGGGGCGCTGCGGATCGGGGACGTGGAGCTTAAAAACCCCCTGGTCTTAGCTCCCATGGCCGGCGTATGCGACCTCCCTTACCGCCTCCTTTGCAAGGAGCAGGGCGCGGGCCTCTTGTGCATGGAGATGGTCAGCGCGAAGGGCATTTATTATGGCAGCAGGAAAACGGAAACGCTGCTGGCGACGGATCCTAGGGAGCGCCCGGTCTCCTTGCAATTATTCGGGGCGGACGCGGATATCATGAGCGAGACAGCCAAGCGAATCGAGAGCCGCCCCTTCGATATCCTGGACGTCAACATGGGATGCCCGGTCCCGAAGGTGGTCAATAACGGGGAGGGTGCGGCGCTGATGAGGCAGCCGAAGCAGGCGTACTTGATTTTGTCAAAGCTGGTGCGCGCCATCCGCAAGCCGGTCACCGTCAAGATCCGCAAGGGGTTTGACGAATCCAGCGTGAACGCGGTGGAAATCGCCCGCGTCGCCGAGGCGGCCGGCGTCCGCGCGATCGCGGTGCACGGGCGCACGAGGGAGCAATATTATTCCGGGAAGGCGGATTGGGACATCATCCGCCAGGTGAAGGAGGCGGTTTCCATTCCGGTCATCGGGAACGGCGACATCCGCTCCGCGGCCGATGTCCTGCGCATGAAGGAGCAGACAGGCTGCGATGGCTTCATGATAGGCAGGGCGGCGCAGGGGAACCCGTGGATATTCCGGCAAATCCTGCATTTCCTGGAAACGGGGGAGGAGCTCCCGAAGCCCGGCGCGGGCGAGGTCGCGGACATGGTCTTGCGCCACGCGCGGAGCCTGGCCGCCTTCAAGGGGGAGGCGACGGCGATCCGGGAAATGCGCAAGCACGCGGCCTGGTACGTCAGCGGGTATCCGGGAGCGTCAAAGCTGCGCGCGCGGATCAACGAGGCGGAGACCTTTGGGCAGCTGGAGGAAACCATGCGCCGGTTTGCGTCTTGACATTTCCATTGCCATTGGTTATAATGCAATGACTGCACAGCCGTGCGGCAAGGGGCGCGGCGGGACTGACCGATTGGATTTGTAAGGGAAGGCGAAAAGGAAGGGGAAAAGGAAGGCGCAGGGATATGGAGAAAAAGAATTTATTGACTTACGAAGGGCTTCAGCAGTTGGAGACGGAATTGCAGGACCTGAAGGTGGTCAGGCGCAAGGAGATTGCCCAGAAGATCAAGGAGGCAAGGGAGCAAGGCGACCTTTCCGAGAATGCGGAGTATGACGCGGCGAAGGACGAGCAGCGCGAGATTGAGGCGCGGATCGAGGAAATCGAGAAAATCCTCAAGAACGCGGAAGTCGTCGTGGATGACGAGGTGGACTTAGACAGGATCAGCGTAGGGTGCTTCGTGAAAATCCTGGATTGCGAATACGATGAGGAGCTGGAATACAAGATTGTCGGGTCAACGGAGGCGAACAGCCTCCAGGGCAGGATATCCAACGAGTCGCCGGTGGGGAAGGCCTTGATTGGCCACATGGCGGGCGAGACCATAACGGTCGAGACGCAGGCCGGCGAGATGGAATATAAGATTTTGGAGATTTGGCGCACGAATTAAGGGATGAGGGATCCGGTGAATGCCAAATGGCGGAAGGATGAGGGATCCTGGAATGCCAAAAGATGGGCGGGATGAAGCGCCCGGTGATTGTCCGATGATGGGAAATACGAATCCCCCGGCATCGAAAGATGTGCGGGGGATTCTCGCGCCGCGCGGAGCCACCCCATCCGGGGATTTTGCGCCGCGCCGCCTCATCCGGGATTCGCGCCGGCGTCCTCGCCGCCTTCGCCCTCTTTCTCCGCTTCGGGGTCGACGTAGGAGAAGGCGTTCGAGATTTTCGCGTTTTCCGCCGTCAGCTCGACTTTCTCCCGGTAATAGGCGACGACGGGCGTGCCGACCTCGACTTTCTCATAGAGGGTCGCGGCGACTTCCAGCGGGGCGTTGACGCATCCGTGGGAGCCGCTGTGCTTGTAGATGTCCCCGCCAAACTGCCCGTTTCTCCATGAGGCGTCGTGGATGCCGACATTGTAGGCGAACGGCATGAAATAAGTGACGTTGGACTCATAGTCCTCGCCTTTCAGGACGGCGGGGCTGTCCTTATACACGATCTTGAACACGCCGTCCGGAGAGCCGTTGTTCCGGCTGACATTCCCCGTCACGACGTCCGTCTCCGTGACCAGCTGCCCTTTCTCGTAGTACCACAGATGCTGCTTCGTATAATCAATCTCGATATAGGTGTCCCCGATATCGTCCTTGCCCTCCACGAAGGCGCGCTGGGAATAGACAGGCTCGCGCTTGACCGGCTTGCCGCCCTCTAGGTCCGCCTTGATTTGCGCGGCCTCTTCCGGCTTGTTGATGATCCAGCCGTAGTCCCCGCCGCCGATTTCCACGGTGTCCCCGGCGGAAGTCCGGAAGCGGCGCACGTCCGCGTAGGTGTTGTACTTGCTGGCGAGCCCCTGGACATACTCCTCGATCTTGTCGTCCCTTAACGTGACGGAGCCGTCCTCGTTAAGCTGAACGAAGGTGGAAATCTGCTCCTTGCCCAGGGCTTCCTTATGTCCTTTGATCTTGTAAGTGATCCCGGCGTTTAAGTAGGATTGGATTTTCTCCATGGGGCCGGTCACCTCGGGGCTGTCCGACGTGATTTCCGCCTTCAGGTAATCCTCGTCCGTCAGCGTGACGCTGTCCTCCCCCGCGGAGACGGCCTGCAGCGCTTTTTCCAAGACGTTCTCGAAGATCAGGTGGTTCCCCGGGGTCTCCGGCTCGATTTGGTACCCGTCCTCGCCTAGCGTGATGGAAGCGTTTTCCGGCTCTACGATATTGCTTTCCTCGAAACAGTCTAAGGCGGCTACCGCTTTCTCGAGCTTATCCTCGTCGTACTTCATCTGGTAGGACGCCCGGTATTCATGGGAAGAGAAAATGGCGGCGGGCCAAGCGAACGGGTTCTGCGTCCGCAGCAGCCTGCCGACGGATCCGTCCGGCTCGTAGGAGCAGCCGATGTCGCTGCCATTGATGTGGTGCTTCCCCCCGTCCCGGTCAAAGATGGTTAAGAGGTAATCCTCCACGTTGTCCCCCACTTTCTCCTCCGCCTCCGAGGCGTCCATGCCGCCGACCTGGCAGTTATTGATGCTGGTGCGGGGAAAAAAGCGGGTTTTGTAATGGTAGGCGACGCCTAGGTATGCCGCCGCTAACAGGAGAAGCGTGCCCATTAAGACACCCGCGATGGCCAGCCCCCTGTTCCCCCGTCTGTTTCTCCTCATGTTGTGTCACTCCCCTTTCTTAATGCGCCGGCACAGCCCGCGTACCCCTTGATTTTGCGCGGGCTGTGCCGGTATTCTCCCCTATTCGTTAGTTGGCGCGGGAATCCCGCGCCTGCCGCCCGGATTAAAATTCCAGGCATGAGATGCCGCCCTCGGCGAGGGTCTTGCGCAAGTCGATGATCCTTTGGTTGGACGAGCCGCGGAAGCGCAGGGAAATATCTTTCTTCGCCTCCACGAATTCCCCGTCCACCAGCACGTCTAAGAGGGAAAGCATCCGGTCCGTGAGGCTGCCCCTCGCCCGGCTCGGGGAGAGGAGGTCGCGGTCTAGCAGGTATCCGGTGTAGCACCAGATGTCCTTGCCCGGGAACTCCTCCCGCACCCGCTGCAGGAAAGGCAGGAGCGCCTCTTGGTTCGGAGGCTCGAACGGCTCTCCCCCCAGCAGGGTCAGCCCCGCGATGTGCGAAGGGGAGAGGGCGTCAAGCAATTCCTCCTGCGTTTGCTCGGTAAAAGGGTCGCCATAGCCGAAATCCCAAGTCTCCCGGTTGAAGCACCCCTTGCAATGGTGGGTGCAGCCGGAGACGAAGAGGGAGACGCGCACGCCTGTCCCGTTGGCGATATCCGTTTTCTTGATCGCGGCATAATTCATGCGGGCGCCCCTTACAGGTGCAGGACACGGTCCTGGATCTCCTGCGTCCTGCCCTGGTTCCAGAACTGCGTGCCGATATACCCGCAGGTGCGGCGCGCGACGTTCATCTTGCCCTCGTCCCTGTTATGGCAGTTGGGGCATTCCCAGACCAGCTTCCCATGGTCGTCGGAAATAATCTTGATCTCGCCCTCGTACCCGCATACCTGGCAATAATCGCTCTTGGTATTCAGCTCCCCGTACATGATGTTGTCGTAAATATGCCTCATGACGGCCAGCACGGCGTCAATGTTGCCCTGCATGTCCGGCACCTCCACGTAGCTCACCGCCCCGCCCGGGGATAATTTCTGGAATTGGGCCTCGAACGTCAGCTTGCTGAACGCGTCGATCTCCTCCGTCACGTGGATGTGGTAGCTGTTCGTGATGTAGTTCTTGTCGGTCACCCCGGGAATCATGCCGAAGCGCCGCTGCAGGCATTTGGCGAACTTATATGTCGTGGACTCTAAGGGGGTCCCGTAGAGGCTGAACGCGATATTCGTCTCCTCGCGCCATTTCCGGCAGGCGGCGTTCATGTATTCCATGACCTCGATGGCGAAAGGCATCGCCTCCGGGTCGGTGTGGGATTTCCCGGTCATGTACCGCGTGCATTCGCACAACCCCGCGTATCCAAGAGAGATCGTGGAATACCCGTCATACAGGAGCTTGTCGATGACCTCGCCCTTCTTCAGGCGGGCGAGCGCCCCGTATTGCCACAGGATGGGCGCCACGTCGGAAGGCGTGCCCTTGAGGCGGTTATGCCGCAGCATCAAGGCCTCCCTGCACAGCTCCAGGCGCTCGTCCATGATTTGCCAGAACTTGTCCATGTCCTTGCCGGAGGAGCACGCGACATCCACTAAGTTGAGCGTCACGACGCCCTGGTTGAACCTTCCGTAGAACTTGGGCTTGCCCTCCTCGTCGTGGTATACGGTCAGGAAGGAGCGGCATCCCATGCACGGGTAGCAGTTGCCTTCCTTGTTCTCCTTCATGATCTTTTCGGAAATATAGTCGGGAACCATGCGCTTCGCGGTGCATTTCGCCGCGAGGACCGTCAGGTCGTAATACCGGCTGCCCTCGTTGATGTTGTCCTCCTCTAAGACGTAGATCAGCTTCGGGAACGCGGGGGTGATGTAGACGCCTTTCTCATTCTTCACGCCCTGCATTCGCTGTGTGAGCATCTCGCGGATGACCATGGCGAGGTCGTCGCGCAGCCGCCCCTCCTCCACCTCGTCTAAGTACATGAACACGGTGACGAAAGGAGCCTGCCCGTTCGTCGTCA
>CAZOLD010000086.1:0-6584 GCA_964580595.1 uncultured Eubacterium sp. | reverse complement strand
GGCAAATGGGGCGGCCGCGGCCGCTATCGCCGCGGATGGGGACAATGCCGTGACAAGCGCCAACCCGAGCGGGGGAGAAGACGCGGGCGCGGGCGAAAGCGAAACAGGCGCCGATTCCAGTGGGGGAGAGAGCGCGGGCGAAAGCGGAACAGGCGTCGACTCTGGCGAGGGCGCGGCGGGTGCCGACTCCGGCGAGGGCGCGGCGGACGCCGGCGACGACGAGAACAAGCACACTTACATCCTGAACACGAATTCCAAGAAATTCCACATCCCGTCCTGCCCCAGCGTTGGGCAGATGAGCGAGGAGAACAAGATGGAATTCGAGGGCACGAGGGACGAGGTCATTTCCATGGGTTACGACCCATGCGGCCGCTGCTTCCCCTAAGGATCAGAAGGTGCGCCGCCCCCCAGACTATGTGAAAACTGTTTCGTGGCAACAATTATCCGCCACTTCCTGTTCTAATTTAGAGCTACTATCCGTTTGTGCCTCCACTTTTGCGTTACCGAGCAGTATATCTTTAATGCCATTCTCCACTTGGCAATTCCGCCTTGTGGCACTTCGTGTCGTCCTACGCGGCGGACGTCGCCCACCGCTTTGACGGCCTCACGAGGAACAGCACGATTACAATAACGAGCGCGGTAATCCCTAAGCTCACCGGATACACGGTCATGATAGTCTCAAAAGTCGGCCAGCGGCGGAAGACCGTGAAAATCCAGGCGAGCCGCACGCCGCAAATCCCGACGACCGAGCAGGCCGCGGGGATGAAGGATACCCCGAACCCGCGCAGGTATCCCGACACCGTCTCCTGGACGAAGCTGAAGATATACGCGAAAAAGATGTATTCCAGCCGTACCCGCCCCACCGCTATGACGTCCGGTGAGGTGTTGAAAATCCCCAGGAGCTGCGTGCTGAACGTCAGGATCAGGATGCAGGCCACGCCCGTCCCGACGGCGCTTTGGAGCAGGCAGATGCCCAGCGTCTTCCTGCACCTGTCGCTCTTTCCCGCCCCGAAATTCTGCCCCACGAACGTCGTGCAGGCCTGCCCGAAGGAATTCATGATGTAATACGCGAAAATCTCCAAATTGAACGCCGCGGAGGAGGCCGCCATGACTGTCGTGCCCAGGCTGTTGACCGCCGACTGGATAATGATGTTCGCGACGGAAAAAATCATTCCCTGCACGCCCGACGGGATCCCGATTTTCAGGATTTGCCCCAGCACGCCAGGATAGATGCGCAGCTTCTTGAAATCCACTTTGATGACCAGGTCCGTCTTCCGCAAAGCCGCCAGAAGGAGGCAGGAGCTGGCGGCGTTCGCGATCACGGTCGCCGTCGCCACGCCGTCCACGTCCATCCCCAGGACGATGACGAAAAATAGGTTAAGCAGGACATTCAGGATGCCGGATACCAGCAGGGCCACAAGCGGCGTCCGCGTGTTCCCGCAGCTGCGGAAAATCGCCGACTCAAAATTATAGAGCAGTATGACCGGCATGCCGAACAGGTAAATCCGGATGTATTTCACGGCAAGCGGGAAAACCTCCTGCGGCACGTCCAGCATTTGGACGATGGGAGGCGCGAGCGCCTCCCCGAAAAGCATGACCAGGATTCCCCCCAGCAGCGCCACGACGATCGATGTGTGCACCGTCTTTTGCACCTGCTCCTCATCTTTCTGCCCGATGCTTTTCGCGATAATGACATTGCTCCCCAGGGAAATCCCGACAAAAAGGTTCACTAAGATCCCAATGACGGGCGCGTTCCCGCCCACGGCGGCCATCGCCTCTTTCCCGGAAAACCGCCCGACCACCGCCACGTCCGCCGCGTTGAACAGCTGCTGTAAGATGCCCGTCGCGGCAAGCGGGATAGTATACTTGATGATTTTGTCCCCGAGGGAACCGCTCGTCATGTCAATGCGTCCGCTCATGCCCACACCTCCCGAATATATAACGCGCTGTTCTTGCGCCCGCCCACGCGAGCACATGCCGCGCGGCTTTCATAGCCGCCCACGCTAACACGCGCCGCGCTTCTTTCATAACCGTCCCGTGAGCGCGCCTCGCTTCTTTCGCACTTGACTTCGCAAACACGTGCCGCGCCGCTTCATAACCGCCCACGCAAACACGCGCCGCGCTTCTTTCGCGCCCGCCCTCGCGAACGTACGCCGCGCTTCTCTCGCACTTGACTACGCAAGCTTGCACGCGCCGCGGCGCTGCCCTTAGCGCTCCGCGCATACCTGGAAAAGGAAAAATTTCAGGTAATAGGATTCGTCCGCCGCCCACAGGATCGGATGATCTGGCGCCTGGGTGCAAAACTCCACCTGCCTTAGCCGCTTATGCGCGGCGGCGGCCGCCTGGCGGATCACCCCGGCGAACATCTCCCCGCTCATGAAATGCGAGCAGGAGCAAGTCGCCAAAAACCCGCCGTCCTTTAAGAGCTTCATGCCGCGCAGGTTGATTTCCCGGTATCCCTTGGCGGCATTTTTCGTGGAATTCCTCGACTTCGTGAACGCGGGCGGGTCGAGGATGACGACGTCAAACCTCTCCCCTTCCCGCTCCAGCTCTGGCAGCAGCTCAAACACGTCCGCGCACAGGAACTCCACGCGCCCCGAAAGGCCGTTCCTCCTCGCGTTTTCCTCCGCCCGCGCGATCGCGGGCTCCGAGGAATCCACGCCCAGCACGCTCCTTGCCCCGGCGAGGGCGGCGTTCAGGGCAAACCCTCCCGTATGCGTGAAGCAATCCAGAACCCTGGCGTCCCCGCAAACCGGGCGGATGGCCGCGCGGTTGTATTTCTGGTCAAGGAAAAACCCCGTCTTCTGCCCATCCTTCACGTCCACTAGGAAACGCAGGCCGTTCTCCTCGATTTCCACGTCCGTGTCAAACTCATCCCCCAGGAAGCCCTTGCGCGGCGCCATGCCTTCCTGCTTCCTCGCCTTCGCGTCGCTCCTTTCATACACCCCCCGGATGAGGATGCCGTCCCTTGCCATGCATTCCTTCAAGTCCGCGACGATTTCCTCCTTGAAGCGATCGATGCCTAGAGCCAGCGACTGCACCACCAGCACGTCCGAGAACTTGTCCGCCACGAAGCCTGGCAGCCAATCCGCCTCCCCGAAAATCACGCGGCAGGAGGAGACGTCCACGGTTTTCTTGCGGTAATCCCACGCGCGTTCCACGCGCGCCCGGATGAAAGCGGAGTCCACTTCCGCCTCCGGATCCCTCGTCATCATCCGGACGCGGATCTTGGAATTGGCGTTATAAAACCCCTTCCCCATGGGGTACCCGTCGAAATCCAGGACGTTTACGATATCCCCGTTTTCAATATTTTCCGGGGCTTGCGCGATCTCGTTGTCATAAATCCACGGGCCACCCGCTTTCAGCGCCCTTCCTTCCCCTTTTTTCAGCGTGACCGACGCACGCGCCATGGGAATCACCTCCAACCGGTCCTGGAAAACTACTTTTCGTTCGAGAGCTCCACGAGCTTCTCTAAGACGGCGTATGCCTTGCCCTCGTCAATGGACTGCGCCGCTAAGCGGATCCCTTCCTCGATGCTCCCCGCCTTCCCGGCGGCATAAAGCGTGGCGCCGGCGTTAAGCAGGACAATGTCGCGCTTCGGGCCTTTCTCCTCACCCTTTAGGATGGCCTTCGTGATCTTCGCGTTCTGCTCCCCGTCGCCGCCCTGCAGCTCCTCAAGGGACGCGCGGGAAAGCCCGAATTGCTCCGGCGTCACCTCATATGTGGTGACCTTGCCGTCCCGGATTTCCGAAACCGTCGTCTTGCCCGTCAGCGTGAATTCGTCCATATGGTCCTCGCCGCTCACCACGAAGCCGCTCTCCACGCCGAGCCTGCTCATGGCTTGCGCGATCATGTCCGTCAGGGACGGGTCGTACACGCCGACGACCATGCATTTCGCGTCAGACGGGTTCGCGAGGGGCCCTAGGATATTGAAGACGGAGCGGATGCCCATCTCGTTCCTGGCCTGCCCCACGTATTTCATGGATTTATTGAAATTCGGCGCAAACATGAAGCCGATCCCTGCCTCCTCGACGCACCGGGAAACCACGTCAGGGTCCGCCGTGATGTTGACGCCTAAGGCCTCGAGCACGTCGCCCGCGCCGCTCTTGCTAGAAATGGAACGGTTGCCGTGCTTCGCGATCGGCAGGCCCGCGCCCGCCGCCACGAAAGCGGACGTCGTCGAGATATTGAAAGTGAAGGTCCTATCGCCTCCCGTCCCGACAAGATCCACGTAATTCTCCACCTTCGGCGCGATGTGCTGCGCCTTCTCCTTCAAGACCGAGGCAAATCCCGTCAGCTCGTCAATCGTCTCCCCCTTCATGCGCATGGCCGTCAAGAAGGCGCCCAGCTGCGCCTGCGTCGCCTCCCCGCTCAGCATGATGTCCATGGCCTTCCTTGCCTCCTCTTCGGTCAAGTCCTGCCTGTCCACCGCTTTTTGAATAAATTCCTTCATGTCTGCACCCTCCTTGAATGAGCGGGCGTCATCAAAGCCCGCCTGTTTTCTCGCTCTTCCTGATTTTTGGCCGCCCGGCTATCCCATGGCGTTCATCTCGCGCTTGAATGTTCGGCAATATTCCTTCGCGGCATCGGGGGAATACCCGTTTTCCTCCAGCAGCCGGATGAAATGCGACCCCACGATCGCGCCGTCTATGATGTCCCTCATCGGCTCTATGTCAGCCGCCGTCCGTATGCCGAACCCCATCATGACGGGAATCGGGGAAGCCTCCTTCACCTCGGATAGGTACCGGATGATCTCCCTGTGGAAATTCCCGCTCTGCCCAGTGACTCCCATCCCGGAGACGCAATAAACGAATCCCCTGGCGCCGTCTAAGATTTTTGGGACGCGCCCCGCCGAGACGGGGGAAACCAGCTGGATGAGGATCGGCGCGTCTTCCCGCCTGCCTAAGGCTTCCCGCAAGTCCCCCTGCTCCTCGAGCGGCAGGTCTGGCACGATCAGCCCGTCCACGCCGCTCCCGGCGCATTGATCCACGAATTCCCCCAGCCCGTAATGGAGGATCGTGTTGTAATACATCATGAAGATCACGGGAGCCTCCACGCCTTCGGCGCGTACCTCCTCCATCAGCGCGAATACTTTCTCCAAATTCGTGCCAAGCTGGATGGAGCGGTAAGAGGCCGATTGGATGACCGGCCCGTCCGCGACAGGGTCGGAGAACGGGATCCCCAGCTCTAAGACGTCCGTCCCCGCCTCTTCCTGCGCACGGATGAGGGCCTTGCACCCTTCCATGTCCGGCAGGCCCGCCGTCATGTACGTGATGAAGGCCTTTTCTTTCTTCCTCCCCAGCTCACGCATCCTCGTTTCGATTCTGTTCGCCATAACTTTCCCTCCCTCTGCGCGACCGCCCCGCAGGCTAATTCATGTATCCCTTCCCGGCCAGGTAATCCGCCACCGTGTGGACGTCCTTGTCGCCCCGCCCGGAAAGGCAGATGATCAAGATGCCGTCCTTCCCCAGCTCCGGCGCCTTCTTTTTCGCGTACGCGATCGCGTGCGCGCTCTCGATGGCGGGGATGATGCCCTCCAGCCTGCACAGCTCCTGCAGGGCGTCCATGGCCTCCTGATCCGTGATGGAGACATATTGTGCGCGCCCGCTGTCCCGCAGGTACGCGTGCTCCGGCCCCACGCCCGGATAATCCAGGCCCGCGGAGATGGAATGGGCGAGCCGGATGTTCCCGTCCTCGTCCTCTAGCAGGTAGGAGCGCATCCCGTGCAATACGCCGGGCTGCCCTAAGGCCATCGCGCTCGCGTGCTTCCCCGTCTCTATGCCAAGCCCCGCGGCCTCCACGCCAATCAATTCCACGTCAGGCTCGTCGATGAAATCCGCGAACATCCCTATGGAATTGGACCCTCCGCCGACGCAGGCCATCACGGCATCCGGCAGCCTTCCCTCCGCCTCTAAGATCTGGCGCTTCGACTCCGTGCTGATGACGCGCTGGAACTCCTTGACGATCCTCGGGTAGGGATAGGGCCCCACCGCGGACCCGATGACGTAAAACGTGTCCTCCGCCGTCTTTGACCACGTGCGGATCGCCTCATTTGTCGCGTCCTTTAAGGTATTGCTCCCGGACGTCACTTTTTCCACCTTCGCGCCCAAAAGCTCCATCCTAAGCACGTTCAAATTCTGGCGCTCCATGTCCTCCGCGCCCATGTAGACCGTGCACTCCATCCCGAACAGCGCCGCGCCCGTCGCGGTGGCGACGCCGTGCTGGCCCGCGCCCGTCTCCGCGATGACCTTCTTTTTCCCCATCCGCCTAGCCAGCAGGATCTGGCCGATGACATTGTTGATCTTGTGCGCCCCGGTATGGTTCAAGTCCTCGCGTTTCAGATAAATTTTCGTGCCGTAGGCATCGCTAAGGCGCCGCGCGAAATAAAGCGGCGTCTCGCGCCCCACGTATTGCTTCAGGTAATAATCATATTCCTTCCGGAATGCCTCGTCCTTCCAGGCCTCCTCAAAGGCGGCCTCCAGCTCATCCAATGTGTTCATCAGGGATTCCGGCACATATTGGCCGCCGAATTCCCCATAATACCTTCGATCCATTTCCCTCTATCTCACTTTCTGTTTCGCGCC
>CAZOLD010000085.1:0-6600 GCA_964580595.1 uncultured Eubacterium sp. | reverse complement strand
TCCGTCGACGAGGAACCATCGGCTCCCGGGCGCGGGCGAAACCGCCTCCCGCCCCGCTTTCCCTCCCGTGCGGAAAAAGGGGCTGTGCAAAATGCCATGCCGCCCAGGCACGGGCTCCCCGCCCGCGTGCGCAAGCCGCGGCGCGGCCGCGAAACCCCTGCCCTGGATGGAACATGCACCCTGCTGCAGCCCCCTTCCCGTCCGGTATTATGCTAATTCGCTAAAGTACTTGATCGTGCGCACCATCTGGCTGGTGTAGCTGTTCTCGTTGTCATACCAAGAAACAACCTGAACCTCATACAAATCGTCCGAAACCTTATTCACCATGGTCTGCGTGGAATCGAACAGGGAGCCGAACCTCATGCCAATGACATCGCTAGAGACGATCTCGTCCTCATTGTAGCCGAAGGACTCGTTCTGCGCCGCCTTCATCGCCGCGTTGATGCCGTCCACCGTGATGTCAGAGCCCTTCACGACAGCCGTAAGGATCGTCGTGGAGCCGGTCGGGGTCGGGACACGCTGCGCGGAGCCGATCAGCTTGCCGTTCAGCTCCGGGATAACCAGGCCGATTGCCTTCGCCGCGCCCGTGCTGTTCGGAACGATGTTCACCGCCGCCGCGCGGGACCTGCGCAAATCGCCCTTCCTCTGCGGGCCGTCAAGCGTCATCTGGTCGCCGGTATAAGCGTGGATCGTGCACATGATGCCGGACTGGATCGGCGCGTACTTGTTCAGCGCGTCAGCCATCGGGGCCAAGCAGTTCGTCGTGCAGGACGCCGCGGAAATGATGGTGTCTTCCGGCTTTAAGGTCTTGTGGTTCGTGTTATATACGATAGTCGGGAGGTCATTCCCAGCCGGGGCGGAAATCACGACCTTGCGCGCGCCCGCGTCGATGTGCGCCTGCGCCTTCGCCTTGGAGGTGTAGAACCCGGAGCACTCTAAGACGACGTCCACTTTCAAATCCCCCCACGGGCAGTTCTTCGCGTCCGGCTCTTTGTAAATCTTGATCTGCTTCCCGTCCACCGTGATGGAATCCTCGTCGGCGGAAACCTTGTCTGCCAACTCGTACCTTCCCTGGGATGAGTCAAACTTCAACAGATGCGCCAGCATCTTAGGGCTAGTCAAATCGTTAATCGCTACCACTTCGTACCCGTCCGCTCCGAACATCTGCCTGAACGCAAGCCGGCCGATACGCCCAAAACCATTGATTGCTACTCTTACTGACATGATAATTCCTCCTGAATGATTTGTATTTTTTGGATTGACCACCCAAACTATCTACATTGTACCCAATGTGCATGAAAAATTCAAGTGCTTTTTCATCATTTTCCCGCGAGCCCCTCCCGCCTCCCGGACGGCTTTCCCACGCCCTTCCCGCCGCCGCGCGGGCGGCCAGCCCGGGCGCGCCCTATTGAAATTCCCGCCGAAATATGGTAGGGTTTCACACAGCGGCGCCGGCACGGCGGCGAGACGAAGGAGGGATGCCCCATGCTTTGGGACACACACATGCACACGCGCTTTTCCGGCGACTGCGCGGCAGAACCCCGCGACATGGCGGACGCCGCCACGCAAAAGGGCGTCGCGGGGATTTGCTTCACCGACCATATGGACATCGATTACCCGAGCGAATTGCCGGAGCGTTATTATTTCGACGCGGACGAATATTTCCAGGAAATGGAGGGCATGCGGGAGCATTATAGAGGCCGGCTCCCCATCCTCATCGGCATGGAAATCGGCCTGCAGCCGCACCTAAGGGAACGGCTCCCGGCAATCGCCTCGCGGCATCCCTATGACTTCATCATCGGGTCTTCCCACTTAGTCCACCACATGGACCCTTATTATCCCGAATATTTCCAAGGGAAGACGGAAGATGAGGCCTACCTGGAATATTTTGAGTATATCCTGGAGAATCTCAAGGTGTTCGACTTTTTCGACGTGTACGGCCATATCGATTACATCGTGCGGTACGGCCCGAATAAGAATAAATTCTACAGCTACCGGAAATTCGCGGACGTCATCGACGAGATTTTGCGGACGCTCATCCGCAAGGGGAAGGGAATCGAGATCAATACCGGGGGATTCAAGTACGGGCTCGGGCATCCCAACCCCACGGAGGAGATCCTCGCCCGCTACCGCGAGCTGGGCGGGGAGATCATCACGGTCGGCGCGGACGCCCACAAGCCGGAGCATGTCGCCTACGAATTCGGAAAAGTCCCGGACATCTTAAGGGCGGCCGGCTTCCGCTACTACACGGTGTTCCGCGGGCGCAAGCCGGAGTTCCTCCCGCTATGACGCCCGGGCGGGCCTGCACGTCAGCCCACCATTACAGCCTGCCATCTCGGCGGCCCCAGGAAAGCCGCCCCGGGCGCCGCGGCTGCCCGTCAGTCCGCCATCTCGGCGGCCCCAGGAAAGCCGCCCGCGCCGCGGCTACTGCCCGCGCGGCAGGACGCCGTCCCCATGCCATGGCCCCGCATCCTATGCCGGAGCACGTCCCAGACCCCACCTGGTGCGCGGCGCCGTTCCCGAAAGCTTCCGCAAAACGCCAGGCTCCTGGCCCTGCCCCAGCCACACGCCCTAAGCCGGAGTGCCGCTCCAGCCCCACCCGGAGCGCGGCACCGTTCCCGAAAGCTTCCGCGAAGTGCTCATCTCCTAGCCCGCCACGGCGGCTCGCCTGAAGCACCTGGCCTGAGCCTGCCCGTCAGCCCAACCCTTCCTTCAGCTTCTTCACGTCGAACTTCTTGATGTTCTCCACCAGATTCGTCGACACGTCGGAAATCCTCCCGGAGGACGCCTTGTAATCCTCCACGATGCCCTTGAAGTCTTCCATGGAATTCAGCGCCTCCTGCGCGCTCGCGGAATTCTCCTCGGCCGCCCGGGTCAGGGTGGAGACGCCGTCGTCAATGATATCCTTAGAGCCCTTCAATCCCGTCACCTCTGACTCGATGCCCCCGATCGCGCCCCCGACCTGCTCAATCTCCTGGTTCAGGGAGGAGAACACGTTCTCCGTCTCGTGGATCTTTTCCGTCTGCTTGACGAAGGCATCCGTCACCTTCTGCGTGATGTCCACGCTGACATTGGAATTCTGGATCAGCTCGTTCACGATGGAATTGATTTTCTCCGAGGACTCCCTGGACTGATCCGCTAAGTCCCGAATCTCATCCGCCACGACGGCGAACCCCCGGCCTTGCTCCCCGGCGCGCGCGGCCTCGATGCTCGCGTTTAAGGCCAGCAGGTTTGTCTGGCTGGAAATCCCGGCGATAATCTCCGTCACGGTCCTTATCTGCATCGCGGACTGGTTCGTGATGTCGGTCTGGGAGCGCACGTCCGCGATCGCCTGGCTGCTCGTCTCATTGATGGAGACGAGCTCCTGCATGATATCCTCCGCCGTGCTGCTACACTCCTTCATGGTGTTCGCGCTTTGCGTGAGCATCTCCACGTTCTGCGCGATCACGTCGATCGCCTGGCTCATGTCCATGATCTGCGCGCCGATGTCCTGCGTCCGCTCCGACTGGGAGATCGTGTTCGTCCCGATGGAATCCACTTCCTTGCCCATGCGGTCCATGGCCGACTCCACGTTCTGGAAGGACTCTTCAAAATCCCGCGAGACCCCCTCTAAGGACTCCGTGGCGTCCTTCACGCCCATGACGACCTGCGCGAACGCCACGACCAGGGAATGCAAGGAGCGAGCCATCTGACCGACCTCGTCCTTGCGTTCCGCTAACTTGCTCACTTCCATGTCCAGCGTGCCGTCCGCGACTTCCCCCAGGTTCCCCATGATCTTGTAAAGCATCCCGAACAGCCACCGGAGGGCAATCAGCACGCACACGAAAATCACGACGTGCATCACCGCCAGCAAGACCGTCCCCAACATTGCGGAAATATGATTGCTCGAGACAAGCTTGAAAATCACGAAAGACAAAATGCCCAGGATCAAAATCGGCCCGGCCGCGATGCCCGCCAGTTTCATCATCAACTTTTTGCTCTTCTGCGTATTCTGCAACGCCAATCCCTCCTCCATGGCCGCGCGGCCCGAGCGGGGCCGTCCCCCTCACAGTTTCCTATCTTCTCTTCCCGATTATACTCCCTTTTTTCCCCCGTGGCTACCCCCCAATTCAGCCGATCCCGCGTTCGGGGCAGGCCGTCTGGAGGCCCATTAGGACGCCGCCGGCGCGTTGCCGGTGTAGAGCTGGTAATATTTCCCCTGCTGCGCGATGAGCTCCTCGTGCGTGCCGCGCTCGATGATCCGCCCATGCTCTAGCACCATGATGCAGTCGCTGTTGCGCACCGTGGAAAGCCTGTGCGCGATGACGAAAGTCGTCCTCCCCTTCATCAGCTTGTCCATGCCGTCCTGTACCAGCCGCTCGGTCCTCGTGTCGATGGAGCTGGTCGCCTCGTCAAGGATCAGCACGGGCGGGTCCGCGATCGCCGCCCTGGCGATGGCCAAAAGCTGCCGCTGCCCCTGGCTTAGGTTCGCCCCGTCGCCCGTCAGCATCGTCTGGTAGCCGTCTGGCAGCCTGCGGATGAAGCCGTCCGCGTTCGCCAGCTTCGCGGCCTCCACGACCTCCTCGTCCGTGGCGTCTAACTTGCCGTAGCGGATATTTCCCATGACGGTGTCCGTAAACAGGTGCGTGTCCTGCAGCACGATCCCCAAGGAGCGGCGCAAGTCCGCCTTCTTGATCTTATTGACGTTGATGCCGTCGTAGCGGATTTTCCCGTCCTGGATGTCATAAAACCGGTTGATGAGGTTCGTGATCGTCGTCTTCCCGGCTCCGGTGGATCCCACGAACGCGATTTTCTGCCCGGCGTTGGCGTACATCTTCACGTCATGCAGCACCATCTTCTCCGGCTCATACCCGAAATCCACGCCGTCGAACACGACGTCCCCGGTCAGCTCCACATAGTCCGTCGTCCCGTCCGCCTGGTGGAAATGTTTCCAAGCCCAAAGGCCCGTGCGACCCTCGGACTCCTTAAGCTCGCCGTCCTCCTTGCGCGCGTTCACCAGCGTGACATACCCTTTGTCCTCCTCCGGCTCCTCGTCTAAGAGCGCGAACACGCGCTCCGCGCCGGCCATCGCCATGACGATGCTGTTTAGCTGCGTGCTCACCTGGTTGATGGGCATGTTGAAGCTCTTGTTGAACGTGAGGAAGCTCGCGAGGCCGCCCAGCGTGAAACCGCCCACGCCGTTGAGCGCCAGGATTCCGCCCGCCACCGCGCAGATGACGTAGCTCACGTTCCCCAGCTGCGCGTTCACGGGACCTAGCATGTTCGCGAACTTGTTCGCGTTGTAGGCGCTATCGAAAAGCTCGTCGTTGAGCTCCTTGAACTGCGCCATGCACTCTTCCTCGTGGCAGAACACCTTGACGACCTTCTGGCCCGCCATCATTTCCTCGATATACCCGTTGACGCGCCCTAGGTCCTTTTGCTGCGCGACGAAATACCGCCCGCTCCTGCCCGCGAACGTGCTCGTCGCGTACATCATGACCGCCACCATGAGCAGCGTGAGGATGGTGAGCGGCACGTTCAGCACCAGCATGCTGACGAACACGCTCACGACCGTGATCGCGCTCGATAAAAGCTGCGGCATGCTCTGGCTGATCATCTGCCGCAGCGTGTCGATGTCGTTGGTGTAGATCGACATGATGTCCCCGTGGGAATGCGTGTCGAAATACCGGATCGGGAGGCTCTCCATGTGCGTGAACAGATCATCCCGCAAATCGCGCAAGGTCCCCTGCGTGACGCGCACCATGACCCGGTTATAAGCCCATGTGGACGCCGCGCCGATGGCGTAAATGACGCCGACGCGCAGGATCGCCGCCCCCAGCGGGCCGAAATCCGGGTCTTCCTGCCCAATCATGGGGAGGATGTACGCGTCAATCAGCGTCTGCATGAAAAGCGTCCCCTGCACGTTCGCGAGCACGCCCACGAAAATGCAGACGACCACGAACAGGATGTGGAACTTGTACCTTGCCAAGATATATCTCATCAGCCGGGCAAAAAGCTTCCCGGAGTTCTTCACCGGCTTAGCCCGCCCTACATTCCTTCTTCTCATCGCTTGCCCTCCTTTATGCCGCGCGCGAATGCCCTACTCATCGAAATCCCCGCTCCCGCCTGTCTGTGACTCGTAGACGTCGCGGTAAATCTCGCTCCGTTCTAACAGCTCCTCATGGGTCCCAAAATCGGACACGCGCCCGTCGTCCATCACGATGATCCGGTCCGCGTTCTGCACGCTGGAGACGCGCTGCGCGATGATAAGCTTCGTGGTGTCCGGGATCTCCGTCTCGAACGCCTTGCGGATCCTACTGTCCGTCGCCGTGTCCACCGCGCTGGTGGAATCGTCCAAAATCAGGATTTTCGGCTTCTTTAGCAGCGCCCGCGCGATGCACAGCCTCTGCTTCTGCCCGCCAGACACGTTGCTGCCGCCCTGCTCGATGTAGGTATTGTATTTATCCGGGAACTGCTCGATGAATTCGTCCGCGCAGGCCATCCGGCAGGCCCTTTTGCATTCTTCCTCCGTGGCGTCCTTGTCGCCCCACCGCAGGTTATCTAAGATCGTCCCGGAGAACAGCACGTTCTTCTGGAGGACGACGGAAACCTGGTTGCGCA
>CAZOLD010000084.1:5372-6607 GCA_964580595.1 uncultured Eubacterium sp. | reverse complement strand
ACCGGCAAGGCCAGCAGCCAGGCCAGCGTGGAAGCGGCGCAGGGGATCATCAGCAGCTTGAAGCCGGGCAGGAGCTATTACGTGCGCGTCATCGCATATGATAAGCTAGGGAAGCCGGGCATCCCTTCTAAGGCGATAGAGGTCGTCACGGCGCCGAAGTCCGGCGTCTCCAAGGTTAGGCAGACGAAGGCCTATGAGAAGAAGGTCGAGGTTTCCTGGAAGAAGCCCCGCGGCGCGAATTGTTTTGAAATCTCGTACCTGGCGGTGGGGAATTCCGTCAATGTGAAGTCGAAAAATGTGGGCGACGTCAGCCGCTTCGCTTGGAAAGTGAGGAAGAACAGGGCATACGCGGTAGCGGTTTATGCCGGGAGGAAGAGCAGCACGGGGTTTGTCGCGCAGGCGAGCAAGGCGCAGGCTACCCCCGTAATCGTGCGCACTTTGCCCGCGCAGGTGAGGGGCGTAAAAATGGTCTCGAGCGGGTCTGACCAGAACGCCAATGCCACGCAGGCGCGTTTCACCTGGAACGCCAGCCCCATAGCGGACGGCTATGAGTATGTCGTCTACGGCAACAACGGGAAGAAGCTGTTCACGGGCGAGAGGAGCCTGAACACGGGGGATATTAAGAACGGCAAGCTGAAGAATACGCAGTTCATGAGGATGAAAGTCCGCGCTTTCGTCAAGGTCGACGGGAAGAAAAGGCCCGGCAAGTGGTCGAAGGATTATTGGTTCGCGAAGAGCGTGGGGCGCCTCAGCAAGAAGGCCGCGGGGGCGACGGCGGCAGACGGCGTGCTCCTTACCTGGAGCAGGATGGCGGGCGCGCAGGAGTATGCCGTTTATATCGCGCAGAACAGCCCGAATTCCGAATGGAAGAAGGCGGGCAGCACGAAGGGCACGAAGTTCATCCTGAGTTCCTGCGGCGGGTCGCCCATACAGTCCTATGTGACGTATTATTACAAGGTAGTGGCGTTAAAGAAAGTGAACGGGAAGACCTACAAGAGCGATGGCTCCTGGCATTCCCACTTCACGTTCATCCGGAGCCAGCAATAGGGGTGCTCCGCGCCCGCGGGTGAGGCCGCGGGAAGAAAATATTTCTTGACATTTGGGGGAAGATGGGATACAATAATCGCCGGCAGCCGTTCCCGGAGCAAGCACGGCTGACATATTCCTAGCGAAGGGAGTACGGCGGAATAGCTCAGTTGGCGAGAGCACACGGTTCATACCCGTGGTGTCGTGGG
>CAZOLD010000084.1:3105-5362 GCA_964580595.1 uncultured Eubacterium sp. | reverse complement strand
AGAAGGCCGCGGGGGTGACGGCGGCCGACGGCGTGATCCTTAACTGGAGCAAGATGGCGGGCGCACAGGAGTATGCCGTTTATATCGCGCAGAACAGCCCGGATTCCGAATGGAAGAAGGCGGGCAGCACGAAGGGCACGAAGTTTATCCTGAAGTCCTACGGCGGGTCGCCCCTACGGTCCTACGTGACATATTATTACAAGGTCGTGGCGTTAAAGAAAGTGGGAGGGAAGACCTACAAGAGCGATGGCTCCTGGCATTCCCAATTCACGTTCATCCGCAGACAGCAGTAGGGGCGCTGCACGCCCCGCGGGTGAGGCCGCGGGAAGAAAATATTTCTTGACATTTGGGGGAAGATGGGATACAATAATCGCCGGCAGCCGTTCCCGGAGCAAGCACGGCTGACATATTCCTAGCGAAGGGAGTACGGCGGAATAGCTCAGTTGGCGAGAGCACACGGTTCATACCCGTGGTGTCGTGGGTTCGAATCCCTCTTCCGCTACTTGTTGAGGTCCCGGAAGCCGGCAGGCTTTCGGGGCTTTTGTTTGGAGCGGGACAAAGAGATATGCCGCGGATCATCGGGCGCGGCGCGGGGGTGATGAGTTTGGATCAGCCGACAGGGAAGAGGCGCAGGTTCATGGAGCAGTACAAGGACGACGTCACGGCGCTGTTCCGCTATATCCCGTGGCTGGAAAAGAAGCGCGGGGTGAACGTCAGCCGGTTTTATGACGATGAGGATTTGGGGAAAAGCTCCATGGTATTCCCGGTGTATGAGGGGGAGCTGCTAAGCTTCATCAAGCAGGTCCGTTCCGGGAACCTCCTGGACAAGAATTATGTCTACGTCTATTCCCGGTACCGGATTTCCGGGACGGAGCAGGAACTGGAGCTCATCCGCAAGGCCACCGGGAAGGACGCGGAGATCTTGACGGCCATCCTCTCCAGGTATGTTTACGAGGGCATGACGAAGGGGCAGATGTGGACACAGGCGGTGGAGGAGGGGATTTTCCTTGAGATTCTCAAGAAATTTCAGGAATTGTTTTCGCAATGGCGCTGACGCGGCGGCGTAGGCCGCGCGGCCGTAGGGCGCAGAGGAGAAGGGAAATGGGTGATGAGAAAAGATATGCCTTGCTGATTGACGCGGATAACGTATCCTCCAAATATATCGGGATCGTTACGAAGGAAGCGCAGACGTTAGGGAACATTACGATACGGAGGATTTACGGGGATTGGACGTCCAATTCCAAGAATTCCTGGAAGGATTCCCTGCTGGAGAGCTCCCTTACGCCAATCCAGCAATACAGTTACACGATAGGGAAGAATTCCTCGGATTCCGCGATGATCATCGACGCGATGGACATCCTGTACACGAATGACGTGGACGGGTTCATCATCGTGTCGTCGGACAGCGATTTCACGAGGCTGGCGGTCCGGCTGCGGGAATCCGGGAAGCGCGTGATCGGGATGGGCGAGAGCAAGACGCCGACCCCGTTCGTCAGGGCGTGCGAGAAGTTCAAGACGCTGGACGTGCTTTATAAGAATAACAGCCAGGATACGAAGGGGAATGGCGGCAGCGGCAACGGCGGTGGCGGAGGTGGCGGCAATAACAGCGCGCCCGAGCGTCCCCGCAAGCAGGCCGCGAAGCCCCCAGAGCCGGAGAAGGCGCATTTGAAGGACGCGGAGCCGATCACGACGCTTAGGGCGGTTAAGGACACCGTGCTCTCGCTGCTGGACGACAATTCGGACGAGGACGGGTGGATGTATCTGTCCGAGCTGGGGAACATGATACAGAAGAGGTATTCGGACTTTGACTGCCGCAATTACGGCTTCCATAAGTTCGGGAAATTGATTGAGTCTTTTCCGGAGATCCAGATGCGGAAGGACGATTCCAGCAACGGGATTACGAAAATCGTGCTGGTGCGCAAGAGGGACGATTGAGCTAGACCGCGGCCGCGGCCCGTGGCGCAAAGCCGGGAAGGGGGATCACGCTTGGGGAAATATGACTATTTGGTGGTTGGCGCCGGGCTGTTCGGGGCTGTTTTCGCGCGGGAGGCCAGGGAAGCCGGGAAATCCTGCCTGGTCATAGAAAAGCGGCCTCACGTTGCCGGGAATATTTATACGCGGGAGCAGGAAGGGATCCAGGTCCATGAGCACGGCGCGCATATTTTCCATACCTCGGACCGGGAAATATGGGATTATGTGGGCCGTTTCGCGGAGTTCAACCGGTTCACGAACTCCCCCGTGGCGAATTACAAAGGGG
>CAZOLD010000084.1:0-3042 GCA_964580595.1 uncultured Eubacterium sp. | reverse complement strand
ATAACCTGCCGTTCAACATGAACACCTTTCACGCACTCTGGGGCGTGACGTCCCCGAAGGAGGCCAGGGAGAAGATAGAGTCGCAGAGGCGGGGATTCGCGGGGAAGGAGCCCCGGAATTTGGAAGAGCAGGCAATCAGCCTGGTGGGGACTGACGTGTACGAGAAGCTGGTGAAGGGGTACACGGAGAAGCAATGGGGCCGGCGCGCCACGGAGCTGCCTGCGTTTATCATCAAGCGCCTGCCCGTGCGCTATACGTATGACAACAATTACTTTGACGACGCTTACCAGGGAATCCCGGTCGGCGGATATACGCGGATGGTGGAGCGCATGCTGGAAGGCACGGAGGTCCGGCTGGGGGTGGATTTCCTGGAGGACAAGGACGGCTACCGGCAGCTGGCGAAGACGACGGTCTACACGGGGATGATTGACGCGTATTTTGGCTATTGCTACGGGGAGCTGGGGTACCGTTCCCTGCGGTTTGAGACAAAGACGCTGGATGAGGAGAATTACCAGGGGAACGCCGTGGTGAATTATACGGAATATGAAGTGCCTTATACGAGGGTCATCGAGCATAAGCACTTTGAATTCGGCTCGCAGCCGAAAACCGTGGTCACTTGGGAATATCCGCGCCCGTGGGAGAAGGGCGAGGAGCCGTATTACCCGGTCAATGACGAAAGGAATGCGGAGCTTTATGGGAAATACCGCTCGCTCGCCGAAAAGGAGCGGGGCGTCTACTTCGGCGGGAGGCTGGGGCAGTATAAATACTACGACATGGACGATGCGGTCGCGGCCGCGCTGGGGCTGTTCGCCGCGTTGCAGAAGGAGGAAAGGAAAAGGACATGAGGAAATTAGAGGATTACGTAAGGAGCATTCCGGATTTCCCGGAGCCAGGAATCATATTCCGCGACATCACCAGCATCCTGCAGGATGCGGACGGCCTGCGCCTTGCCATTGACAGCCTGCTGGGCACGCTGGAGGGCGTGGATTACGACGTGGTCGTGGGGCCGGAGTCCAGGGGCTTTATTTTCGGCGTCCCCATCGCCTATGAGGCGCATAAGGGGTTCGTGCCGGTCCGGAAAAAGGGCAAGCTTCCTTGCGAGACGATTTCCGCGGAATATGAGCTGGAATACGGGAGCGCCGTGATTGAGATCCACAAAGACGCGATCCGGCCGGGCCAGAAGGTCGTGATTATTGACGACTTGATCGCGACGGGAGGCACGATAGAGGCGATTATCGGCCTGGTGGAGAAGCTGGGCGGGGAAGTCGTGAAAATCTGCTTCGTGATGGAGCTGGCAGGCCTGAAAGGGCGGAGCCGGCTGGCCGGGTACGACGTGGAGAGCCTGATTACGTACGAGGGGAAATAAGGCGGCATTTTGGAGGGATAGGGATGAGGGTTGGGACGGGATATGACGTCCACCGCCTACAGGCGGGCAGGAAGCTGGTGCTAGGAGGCGTGGAGATCCCTTATGAGATGGGGCTTTTCGGGCATTCCGACGCGGACGTCCTCCTCCATGCCGTCATGGATGCCCTTTTAGGGGCGGCGGCGCTAGGCGATATCGGCCTGCATTTCCCGGATACGGATGAGGCGTACCGAGGGATTTCCAGCATGAAGCTTTTGGGGCGCGTAGGTGCCATGCTGGCCCAGGCGGGGTATTCGGTTGGGAATATCGATGTCACGATCATAGCCCAGGAGCCGAAGCTTCGCCCGTACATTTCCCAGATGGAGGAGAACATGGCGCGGGCGCTGGGGATTTCCCGGACGCGGGTCAGCGTCAAGGCCACGACAGAAGAGAGGCTGGGGTTCACGGGGCGGCGGGAGGGGATTTCCGCCCAGGCCGTGTGCATCTTGGAGGGCGGGAATGATACGTTTCATCAGCCGGGAGGAGTTCCCGAGGACGAGGGATCTGTATGAGCAGGCCTTTCCGGAGGACTCCCGGGAATTCGTGGACTATTACTACGGCAGGGAAGCCGATGGGAACGAGGCCATCGTGATGGACGGCGCGCTGGAAGGTCCCGCCGGGATCCAGGTGATGATCCACTTGAATTATTACCGCCTCCGCGTCTTCGGGAACCTCACGCGGGTTCCTTACCTGGTGGCCGTGGCGACTAAGGAGGGATGCCGCGGGCAGGGCAGGATGGGCCAGGTGATGCAAGCGGCGCTTCAGGAATTATGCGGGAGGGGGATCCCGTTTACGTTCCTCTTGCCCAAAGACCCGGCCTACTACGCCGGAGTAGGCTTTGTTTTTTTCCCATGGGAGGATCCGGGAGGCAGGGAGGAACGGGAGAGCCATGGCAAGAGGGACGCCCCGTATTCCGAGCGCCTGCGTCTGGAAGCGGTGGGCAGCGGGCAGGGTTTTTCGCGGGATGCCGTCTGGCGGGAAATGGCGGATTTTTCCAACCGTATCCTGGGAAAACGCTATGACATCTACATAGAGAGGGATGCTCCGTATTACGAGCGCCTGCGCCGGGAAACGGAAGCGGCGGGCGGAGAGATCCTGCTGCGGCGCCAGGACGGGGAGCTGCAGGGCATCCTGTCCTATGGGATGGAGGATGGCAAGCCCGACGTGAAGGAAGCGTTGCCGTGTCGGGATGTGGATTTTCGCGCCATGTGCCGGGAGGCTTTCCCCAGGGAGGAGGCATCGTTTTCCCCCATGCGGATGATGGCGCGCGTCACGTGCCTTTCTTCCTTCGTGCCCCTGGTGAAATCCGAAAGGCAAAAGCGGCTGCGGGTTGAGGTGTCAGACCCGCAGGTGGAAGAGAATAACGGCTGTTATGAAATCCTCCTAGGGCCGGAAGGGGGCAGCATGCGGCAGATTCCCCGGCGGGCGGCGGAGACCCGCATGGACATTGCGGGATTGGCGCGCATCCTGCTGGCGGACGCCCGTGTTTTCCTAAATGAATGGGTGTGAAAAAATTTCAAAAACTTATTGACAAATAAAAACGGTCATGATAAAATCAAATGGCTGTCGCAGAGAAAAGCGATTACGGAACCTTGGCAACTGAACAATGGAATAACCTTGAAAGATTCCAAAGAGAGGGA
>CAZOLD010000083.1:0-6667 GCA_964580595.1 uncultured Eubacterium sp. | reverse complement strand
ATACATCCCCCGCCTAACGCTCCCCCGCGTCCGGCTTGCTCCCGACCCTTTCCCCTTCACGGAGCCGGCCAGGTTAATCGCGCCGCCATAGAGGAGAAACTTCTCCGTCAATGTCGTCTTCCCCGCGTCCGGGTGCGATATGATGGCAAACGTCCGCCGGCTCCCTATCTCTTCCTTTAGGCCTGACAAAATCCATTTCCTCGCTTTCCGTCGTCTTCCCTGCTATGGCGGGATACATCCCCCGCCTAACGCTCCCCCGCGTCCGGCTTGCTCCCGACCCTTTCCCCCATCTTCACGAGCGTCTCGATCCCCTTCCCGGAATTTTTCAGGATGTCCTCATCCGGGCGGACCGCCCCGGCCCTCGTCATGAGGATGATCGTGGACCCGCCGAACGAAAAGTTCCCCTTCTCTTCCCCGCGCCTTACCTTCCTGCCTCCCGGCCGGTTCTCGATTTTCCCCACGAGCATCGCGCCGACCTCCATCTGCAGCACCGTCCCGAAATTCTCGGACCGCAGCAGGCAATACTCCCTCGTGTTTTCCTTGTAGATCGGGAACGCCTCCCCCGCCGCGGGGTTCACCGCGTGAAACACGCCCGGGATATGGACCTCCCCGGAAACCACGCCGTCATCCACGTAAACATACCTGTGGTAATCGTCCACGCACAGGCGGAACACCCAGGCGTAACCCCCGGCATATGACCGCGCGAGCCTGTGGTTCCGTAATACGGAGGCCACCGTGTAGCGGGAATGCTTCACGGAAAAGACGCTGTCCCCGTTGATTTGGAACACGCTCAGCCTGGCGTCGCAAGGGCTGATAAACGCCTCTTTGGAGCAATCCGCCCTGCGCGCCCCGACTGCCGGCCTGCGCGTGAAAAAATCATTATAAGACGCGTACCGCTCTCTCTCGCGTTCCGACAGCTCAATCCCGCAGGCGCGCGCGAAACCGGGAATCAATGCGCGCGACGCCCTGGTATCCAACGCCTTCCCGCAAGCCTTAGAAACCGCCGGCGACATCAGGGGCCGCAGCAGCAGCCTCCCCGGGAGGCTCCCATACAGCGCCCCCAGCGCGCGATCCTGCAACGAATTTTCCTTCGTGATGTTCCCTTCCCTATCCGCCACGTAATGCATTTCCCTCGACTCCTTCCCAAACCCGTCTCGTAACCGTCCCTTCCGCGTCCCTTCCCGCTAAGCCCCCATGCCGCGTAAAGCGGGGCTCCAGTGCTGCCATACGAAGACCAGCAAGATGACAGCCACCGCCACGACCGCGACCAGCAGGAAAAGCTGCGGCACGGACGGCTTCCTCAACTTGAAATCCGTGATGAACAAAATCCCCACCAAGGCTACCACGACATGCAGCACGACGAGGAACGCCTCCGTGCTGTGGAACAGGGGGGACGCGACAAACAGGATCGGCAAGGCGATGGCCATGGACGTGATGGGTAGCCCCTGGTAATATTTCCTGGGCTCCTCCGTCTCGCTCTGCCGCTTGGCCTCCATGACATTGAAATATCCCAGCCGGATCATCCCCGCTAAGGCATAAAGCGTCAAAATCACCAGGCTGTACGCGTGGCGCATGCCGATCTGGTAGCAAATCATGATGGGCAGGATGCCGAAACAGACGATGTCGCACAGGGAATCGATCTGGATGCCGAAGCTCTTCTCGTCCGGCGTCCTGTCCTTCTTCGTCCTCGCGATTTTCCCGTCAAACATGTCGCACAGCCCGGAAAAAGCCAGGAAAAAGACAGCCATGCGCAAATGCCCCGACATGGCGCAGAATATCCCCGCGATAGACGACGCGAAGCTGACATATGTCAGTATCACCGTATAATTGTAAAAGCCAATCATGCGTTACCCCTACCTTCCTTCAGCATATAGTAAACTTGCGCGACCGCGGTGAACAACGCGCTTACCAGCAACTGGCTGTAATACCCCAGCCCCCTCGATAGGACCATCGCCGGAAGCGTCAGGGAATGGAATACCACGGAAAAGATATTTAGGAACAGCGTCTCGCTGATCCCCATCCCGCCCGGCAACGGCAACATGTCGACGGAAACGGAGATCACGGCCTGCAAAAGGATGATGTCCCACATCCCGGTCCCGCTCAGCCCGTAAGCCATGTACACGATCCAGGTGACGGAAAACAGCGCGAAACGCTGCGCGAACGTAATCAGGATCACATGGATGATGACCTTCTTATGCTCCCTGAGATAAGAGGCCGTATCCCGGTACACCTCCATGGCGTTATGGAACTTCACCCTCCTGGATTCCTTGGGCTTTAAGATATGCGCCATTTCCAGCCAATCCATGCACCGGTTGATGGCGCTCTCCGCCATCACGGGATGGAATACCAAGACGGTCATGAATGCCACGCAAAACACGTTCAGCGCCACGCCCAGGTAAAATACCGGCAATATCCCCTCCAGGTACCGGTGCAGAAACCCCCTCCCGAATATCATGACCCCAAGCCCGACCACGACCAGCACGAGCTTATAGGTAATCGTGACGATCATCAGGATGACCGTGGAAACCGGAATCGGGATTTTCTCCTTCCTCATGAAGTAAATCTGCATCGGCTGCCCGCCTGTCGCGGACGGCGTGATGCAGCTGAAGAAAAATCCTACGGAAGAGAACAAAAAGCAAATCCTCTCCTTCAGGCGGATCCCGTAGGAATGCATCATGTACCATATGATGATGGATTCCCCCCAAATGAAAACCACCACCAAGACAACGCCAAGGGCCAGCCACCTCGCGTCCGCCCGCGCGACAGCCTCCATTACCGCGCCCAGGTCCTCCCCGTGGAACACGCCATACACGGTAAGCACGAACACGACCACGAGCAAAAGCATGTTCGCGATGATTTTTTTCTTCCCCTTCATTTAAGCCTTATCCCCCAGAAGCTTCTCATCCACGAAATCCCATACCTTCCCGTACGCCTTCCATACCCTCTCATTTTTCGCGACGGAAAAGCAAACCTCCGCCAGGATCACGCCCCCGGCCACGTCCACGATCACGTGCTGCTTCGTCGTCAGCGTGGAAACGCACACCAGTACGGCCATGACGCAGGACGCGCCCCGGTACCAGGCAGGGACCTCCTTCTTCCCCCGGATGCCGATATAGCAGAACCAGCTCACCAGGCAATGGATCGAGGGGAAGAGGTTATCCGCCGCGTCCGCGCGGTACAGCAGGGACATGATTTTCTCAAAAAACCCGTCCGTCCCGATCTGCGGCCTCGTGTTCGTCGTCGGGAAAACCAGGTAGATCACGAAACAGACCATCCTAGACAGGAAGTCCGCGGCGAAAAAACGGCAGGCGTCTTTTTTCTCCAGGCGGGCGATAAGGATATAATTCACGGCCCAGAACAAATAGCAGCCCAAATAGATCACGACGGACGGCGGGAAAAATGGGATCATCCTGTCAAAACGCGTCTCAATGTTGTAATGATGCCAGCCGCCCGCGATAAGGCGCGATCCGCAATACACCGCCATGTTCACGGCCAGGGCGGCCAGCGGGGGGAAAATCCTAGTCGCGGGGATAATCCGCGACAGAACCCCCTTATGCTTGGTTGCCTCCCCCATTCTCATTGACCTCCTGCCTTCCCGGCCGGCGGACGAGCCGCCCCCTCGCCGGTTTCTTCCCCGCGTTCCCCGCGGCCCTACCTGCTCTTTGCCACGATTTCATCCTTACCTTTATATATGGAATCCGCGGGCACGACGCCGCGCACCATGGAGAGCGGGTATACGTTGGTCCTTGCCCCTATGACGCTGCCCGGGTTCAGGACGCTGTTGCATCCAATCTCCACCTCATCCCCTAACATCGCGCCGAATTTCTTCAGCCCGGTCTCGATTTCCTCCCTGCCGTCCCTCACGACGACCAAGGACTTGTCCGACTTGACGTTCGAGGTGATGGATCCCGCGCCCATGTGCGCCTTATGCCCCAGGATGGAATCGCCGACATAGTTATAATGCGGCACCTGTACCCCATTGAACAGGACCACGTTCTTCAGTTCCGTGGAATTTCCCACGACGGCGCCCTTCCCCACGATGGCGTTCCCCCGGATGAACGCGCAATGCCTCACCTGCGCTCCCGTATCGATGATAACAGGCCCCGTGATGCTCGCCGTGGACGCGACGTCCGCGTCCTTCGCGATCCAGACATCCTTCCCCTTCCGCTCATAAACGTCAGGGTCTAGCGACTCCCCGAGCTTTACGATAAAGCCGCCGATCGCCGGAAGCGCCTCCCAAGGGTAACTCAGCCCCTCAAACAAGCCCGCCGCTATCGTCTCCCCCAAATCGTACAAATTAGAAATCCTGCATGAATCCATTTCTTTTCCCTTGCCTTTCCTCTGCCTGGCTTCTCGCCCTCTCTGCCTGGCTTTGCGCCCTACTGATAAAACGACGAAGCATGGGCAAAAACCTTCAGAAGCGCCTGCTGGTTCCGCAAGCCCATCACGCCGTCCGTCCGGCTCCTGATGAAATCCTCCAGCTTCCCCATGTACTCCTGCGGCGTGATGCTCCCTTCCGCCACATAGGTCAGGCCCTTTTCCCAGCTGGCCGTCAAATCAGGGTTTAACAAAGACTTAATCGACGCGTTTACCACGTCGAACACGATCTCGCCCAACAGGGTCGGCGTGATGGCCTGCGTCTTCTTGTTCAGCGCCAGGTAACGGTTATTCACCAGTTTTTTCAAAATCTCCGCCCGCGTGGCGCTCGTGCCAATCCCGCTCCCCTTAATCTGGGCGCGCAAATCCTCGTCCTCTATGAACTGCCCCGCGTTTTCCATCGCCAGGATGAGGGATCCGGAATTATAGCGCTTCGGCGGGGACGTCTCCCCTTCCTTGCATTCCAAGCTGGCGACGGGAAGCCTCGTTCCCTTCCTCACGGAGGACAGCTTCTCCAAAAACGCGCCGCCGCAGGCTTCCGCCTCTCCTTCCCCGGCGCCCTCCCCGTCCTTTTTGGCGCGGAAGGAATAATCCATCACCTTCAAGTATCCCGGATCCTCAAGCACGCGGAACGACGCGAAGAAACGCTCCTTCCCGGGTGCCACGCCCCCTAAGGCGCCGGGATCGTCCATGGAAACCGCCAAGGCCACCTTCCTGTAAGCCGCCGCCGGGAAAAAGATGGCGAGGAACCTGCGCGCGACGGCCTCGTACACGTGGAGGGCGATGGGACGCAATCCCCGGAGCGCCGCGATCCCCTGTCCGGTCGGTATGATGGCGTAATGATCCGTGATCTGGCTGTCATTGACATACCGCGTCCTCGCGACGCCCTTAAAGCTTCCGCTCGATAAGATCTCCTCCGCGTAGGCGCGAAGCGCCGGGACCTGCAACAATCCCCTCACGTTTTTCCCGATTTCCTTAGCGACCGCCGAGGAAAGCACGCGGGCATCCGTCCTGGGATATGTCACGAGCTTCTTCTCATACAGCTCCTGGACGATTTGCAAGGTCTGATCCGGGCTGATTTTGAACATGCGCGAGCAGTCATTCTGCAATTCCGCTAAGTTATACAAGAGCGGCGGGTTCTTCCTTTCCTTCTTCTTCTGGACAGAATCCACCGTGGCCGCCATAGCCTCCCGCCCGTTCCTGGGCACTTGTATTAAATCATCCTTTAATTTCTCGGCATCTTCCCTGTCTAAAAAGCCATTTTCCTTATAGAGCTTTTTGGATAAATAATAAGGCGTGCCCTCGACGGCCCGCCACTCCGCCTCCGCGCGGCTGCCGCCGATATCGAGGGCGCACAGGATACGGTAAAACGGCGTCTTGACGAAGGCGCGGATCTCCCGCTCCCTGCGCACGACCATCCCCTGCACGCAGGTCATGACGCGCCCGACGCTCACGACCGTGCGCTTCGTCTTCAGGAACCCGGAAATCACGCCGCCGTATTTCAAGGTGAGGAGCCTGGAAAAATTAATCCCCATCAGGTAGTCTTCCTTCGCGCGCAGGTAGGCGGACTCGCCTAAGTTGTCATATTCCGAGAGGTCCTTTGCCTCCCGAATCCCCCTTAGGATCTCCTCCTCCGTCTGGGAATCGATCCAAACGCGGCGGCGCTCCTTGCCCCTCACCTTCGCCTGCTGCTCCACCAGCCGGTAGATATACTCGCCCTCCCGCCCGGAATCGGTGCAGACGTAAATCGTCGACACATCGCCGCGGTTTAATAGCTTTGCCACCGTCGCGTATTGCTTTTTCGAGCCGGGTATGACCTCGTACTTGAATTCCTTTGGCAAGAACGGGAGCGTGGAAAGGCTCCATCTCTTATATTTCTCATCATAGGCGTCCGGATAGCTCATCGTGACCAAATGCCCCAGGCACCACGTCACGACGGCCTCATCCGCCTCCATGTACCCGTCATGGCTCTTAAAATCCAGTTTTAAGGCCCGCGCGAATTCCCTCGCCACGCTAGGCTTCTCCGCAATAAATAACGACTTCGCCATCCGTCCTATGCTTCCCCCATGTTTACCAAGACGATCCTGTCGTCGCCCGACACCATCTTGACCAGCTTCTCCTCAAAGGAGCTCGCCGTGAACAAGTAATAATAATTCGCCGTGATTTTCGCCTGCTCCATGCTCTCAAACATCTCCCGGCACATGTCATAGGTCATCTCCGGCTCATCCCAGCAGCAGAGGCAGACCAGGTTCTCCCTCACGCTGTTCTGCGCGATAATGTCGATGCTGCA
>CAZOLD010000082.1:3122-6667 GCA_964580595.1 uncultured Eubacterium sp. | reverse complement strand
CCCCCGACGTTAGAGCTCAATAAGCCATTGCGTGTCAGGGTTACCGATGATTATTCTTACTATAAGTTCCAGCCGAAGGAACCCGGGACTTACTACTTCAGGTCAGAGACAGCGGATTCCTGCAGCATGTACGGGGAGTTAGTGGATGAGGATGAGGATGGCTATTGGCTTCTTAAAGATGCGGACAGCAACTACCACGATGGCGATTTCCTCTTTAATTACTACTGCGAGGCAGGCAGGACGTACTACATCGGGTTCTACAACGATGATGGTGTCGCGACTACTACCTTGTATGTGACCACGACGCCATACCATACGCCTGACGACGGCGATCCCGCGTCCCCCCAGGACGGGCAGGCCACGGCGACTTCTGAGGATGGCACGAAATAAGCGGAAGGAGTGAAAACCGCGAATACGCGGGAAAACGCGTGAGGCGACCGGGCGCGGACGGCGCGCCTGGCCCCGCGCGGGACGCGGTCCTGGAAAGCAGGGCGGCAGGGTACGCAGCAGTCTCGTCAAGATGCGTGGGCCGCGTTTCCGGAAGCCGGGGTGGCAGGGGGCGCGGCAGTCTCGTCAAGATGCGCGGCGGCATCCGAACTTGCCGCAAGCACGCCGGAAGGGGCGGCAGGCCGCAAGCCGTACAAAGGGACGGCAGGCCACAAGCCGTGCGGAAAAGACGGCAGGCCACAAGCCGTGCGGAAGAGACGGCAGGCCACAAGCTGCGCAGAGCGGCGGCAGGCCGCAAGCCGTGCGGAAGGAACGGCAGGCCGCAAGCCGTGCAGAGCGGCGGCAGGCCGCAAGTTGTATCAAGCGGCCATGTTGAAAGGGAATAAGAAGGGCAGGAACAGCGCGATGTTTCTGGCCAGGCATTGCGGGAAGCCGGGGCGAATGCCCCGGCTTTCGCGTCGTGTCCGCGAGCTCATCGCGACGTGCGGGCAAAACGGCGATGCGCGAGGACACGAGATGGACAGAGGCAAAAGTTGTCGCGTGAGGACACGCATCCCTTGCGCGATGTAATCTTGTCATGTGGGATATGCGTGACGGGGCAAGACATAACGGCATCGCGCGAGAACAGGATTTCTGTGTGCGCCGCGCACTTGCCACGGGGGGATATGCGCGTCATGCGCGAGGATACGCGGCGCGCTCGTGGTTTGCGTTCCATGCGCACAGGATTGCGCGACGCGGAAAAAGTGGATTAATTTTCGGGCATATGGTAGAATGGGGGACGGCGGGCTTGGATTGCCTGGCCTGGTGCCAGGACGCGCCCCCGCGAAATGAGCAGGAAAAGGGGCAGTTGGAAGATTAGGAGAAAAGGAGAGAATCGAGCATGAGATACAGAGTATTGGGCGATACGATGCCCGCGGTGGAAGTGGTGTTTGACAGGGCAGGCGAGACGATGTATACCCAGTCCGGCGGGATGGCCTGGATGTCCGAGGGGATTTCCATGGAATCCAACATGAAGGGCGGGTTCGGGAAGAGCATTGGCAGGATGTTTTCCGGCGAGTCCCTGTTCATGGCGACTTACCGGGCGGAATTCCCGGGGGCGCTGATCGCGTTCGCGTCCACGGTGGCGGGCGAGGTGCTGCCGGTCGACATCGGCGCGTGCGGCGGCTTGATTTGCCAGAAAGGCGCGTTCCTCTGCGCGGAAGAGGGCGTGAATCTGAGCATCGCGCTTGCGAAGAAGCTCTCCGCGGGCTTTTTCGGAGGGGAAGGCTTCATCCTGCAGGAAATTACCGGGAGGGGAATGGTGTTCCTGGAGGTGGACGGCAACCGGGTCGAGAAGCAGCTGGCGCCAGGCGAGGTGATTAAGGTAGACACCGGGAACGTCGTCGCGTTCGACCGGTCTGTTTCCTATGAGATTGAGAGGGTGAAGGGAATTAAGAATATTTTCTTCGGCGGGGAGGGCCTGTTTTTGACCAAGCTCACGGGGCCCGGACGCGTCATTCTGCAGACGCAGAACTTCAATGAGTTCGCGGGCAGGATTATCAGCCTGGTTCCGAAGAATTAGGCGCCGTGACGGGGAGCAGGCGACATGGATAGGAAAAAAGATAAGCAGGCCCATCCGGGAAAGCTTCGCCTCATCCGGCTGATCTCAAATAACATTTGCTTCGGCCCCTCCCCTGGGCCTGACGACATCGTGGAGCAGCACCTGTCCATCCGCTCGGACGGCCGCGTATGGCTGTCTTCTTACCGGTATGGGACAGAGCATGAATATCCAAAAGCAGGGAGTAAGCAGCGAAAGATTCCGCGTAACCAGGCAGAGTATATATTGTCGCTGATCCAATCCTATTTTGCCTCGTACGAGAGATGGTTCGTGACGGACGTCGGCATGTGGACTTTAGAGCTCATCAGCGATGAGGGGGAGAAAGCGGAGGAGAAGGGCTCCCTTATCCCCAATGATGGCGAGCTTCGCGACATATCATCGATGATCCGGACATCCTTGGATATGCCGGATCTCTTTTGCTTTGACGGCGCGTACAGGCCGGACAGGATTGAAAGCATCAAGATTGAATATCACCGCGTCACGAAGATCCGCCCCCGCGCCATCCCGGAAGGCGCCGCATGGGAATATCTCACCTGGGATTATCGCGAGCATATGTATTTTGACCGGAAAACGGAGACCATCGAGCATTTCCAGAAAATTGCCGAGGAATGCGATATTACGCGCACGTACCATATTGGCGAAGGGATTTCAGATTTCCTTGATCGCTACGACGCGGCCTCTCTCTTTTCAGAGGTGGAAGGGAATCCGGACGATGTGACAGACAATCCGATGGAGGAAAAAACATACCGGATTGAGTTGGGGCTAAAGTATTCGGAGCCAAGGACGGTCGCCGGCACTTACGACAAAAGGGCCTTGCCAAAGGATTGGCCTGAGTTCATGGATGATGTCCGGGAGTTTATCCGTTTCTATGGAATGGGCGAAATCATGGACCCCGACGTATATGGCCAGGCGAGGCGCCGCCGCGGCGAATTTATCTTTGCCTTCGTGGCATTTGAAGACGGTGGGCAGGAGTACGCTTATTTATGCGGCGATGAAAGCGTGGGCAATGGCGATTTGGTCCTTGTCCCGGTTGGAAATGATGGGAAAACAGCGATAGCCGCCGTGACGAGGATAGAATATCATCCGGCAGAGGAAGCCCCATACCCCATGGATAAAATCAAAAGCATTATCCGCTTGCTTCACGAAGATGAGATGGATTCGCCAAAATAAGGGGACGGGAATGAGGCAAACATATTCAAATCCGATATTCATTCCGCCAGCCCCCGTAAACAGGGAAACCGCCGTTAATTTATTACCCATCCTCTCATCCTCCACGGGCACGGCCCGCCCGCAACCATTATGACATGAATTCGCGGGAAAATCGGGCTTTTTTTGTAAAAGATTACGGTTGACACAGAAAGTATCCTTTGCTATAATCATTTTCGTAACAAACGTAACAATTTTGTAACAAACAATTTACGATATGGATTGGGGCAAGGGCATCCTGCGCGGTTGCCGGAGCCCGAAAATGTTACGTTCCAGGCTTAGGATACATCGTGGG
>CAZOLD010000082.1:0-3022 GCA_964580595.1 uncultured Eubacterium sp. | reverse complement strand
ATGGCAGACGGCACGAAGCCGATAGGCCAGAGGTTATGGCGGACGGTACAGAGCCGGTAGGCTGGGTCAGGGATGCTAGGCGGCGCGAAGCCGATAGGCTAGGCCATGACGGGTGGCGTCCGGCACAATTTATGTGGAGGTATGGGATCATGAATCGTAATTCTATCAGGAGAGCGACGACTTGCTGCCTGACGGCGGCGGTCGTGTTGTCGAACGGCTCCTTCGTATCCCACGCGGCGGTAAGCGCGGGAGCGGGGAACTTGATTTCCGCGGCGGAGGTCGGGGAGATGCAGGATGCGGGCGCCGGGATTTCCAAGGAGCTGTCCAAGGCCTTGGCCGCGAACGTGAGCGTCCAGGCGGCGGGAGATGAGGCGCAGGCGCAGCAGGCCGACGATGCCGCGCAGGCTCAGGAGGACGCGAACGAGGCTTCCGGACAGGAGGATGCCCAGGATAAGGCGCAGGAATCTTCCGAGCAGGCCGAGGAAAAGACCGAGGAGAAAACAGAAGAGCAATCTGAGAATAAATCCGAAGAAAAATCAGAAGAGAAATCCGAAAAGAAAGAGTCGAAAAAGGAATCCAAGAAGAAATCATCCAAGAAAGAGTCCACGCAGGATGCTTCGGAATATGAAAACATCGCGATCGCCCAGGTGGACGATTACGTGAATATTCGCTCCAAGGCAGGGGAAGACGGGGAAGTTGTCGGCAAGCTTTACAACAATTCCGCTTGCACCGTCCTTGGCACGGAAGGCGATTGGTACCAGATCCATTCTGGCGATGTCGAAGGGTATATCAAGTCAGAGTTTTTGGTCGTCGGGGACGCGGAGCTGGCGAAGTCTGTTGGCCACAGGGTGGCGGACGTGAAGGAGGGCACGGGCACGTTGAACGTGCGCGCGAAAGCCAACAAGAACGCGGAGCTGCTGGGCCAGGTTCCGGAAGGCGAGGAGCTTAGCGTCGTAGAAGAGAAAGACGAATGGGTGAAGGTTTCGATTGAAGAAGGCGATGGATGGGTATCCAAGGAATTCGTGGATTGCAGCACGCACTACATCGTGGCGGAGTCCAAAGAAGCAGAGGAAGAGCGCTTGAGGAAGGAAGAGGAAGAGCGCAAGGCGGCGGAAGCGGCGGCGAAAGCGGCTACCAGCAGCTCGCGCAGCGAGTCGAGTTCCGCGTCCTCATCATCGAGCAGCAGTTCCTCCGCGTCGTCGGCGACGAGGAGCTACGCGCCGCCTAGCGGTGGGAGCGGCCAGGCTGTCGCGAATTTTGCCAGCCAGTTCGTTGGGAACCCGTATGTGTATGGCGGCACCAGCTTGACGAACGGTGCGGATTGCTCCGGGTTCGTCATGAGCGTGTACGCGCAGTTTGGCATTGGCCTGCCGCATTCCTCCAGCGCACTGCAGGGCGTGGGCTACGGCGTGAGCTCGGACGCGATGCAGCCGGGAGATATCGTTTGCTACAGCGGCCATGTCGGGATTTACGTCGGCGGCAACACGATCGTGCACGCGAGCACGCCGGAATCGGGGATCAAGTACACTTCCCCCGCGAATTATCGCCCGATCCTTGCGGTAAGGCGAATCTTTTAGGACAGCCAGACGGGCTTACGCCCCGGGCGGGGGGCCGTCGGGGATTCGCGTCGCGCTTGCGGGCGGGGACGTGAGAGGGGTCATTGGTTTGACGTATGATAGATATCAGGGCTGGGGTCCTGCCGCTTGCGGCGGGTCTCAGCCCCTTTTTTATTTTGAAAGCCCAGTCGCAATTGCCATGGAAATGGCCTGCTTGCCGTCCGATCCGCAAGGGCATAAGCGACGCAAACCCGTAGGAGGGCGACAGCCCGGAATGCGAATCCGGGAAGGATTGCGGGAGCTGCGCGGCAGTGGAGCTGTTATTGCGTTATCCACAGAAAAACAGCCTAAATCTGGGAAAGGCGCAGGTTATACACGCGGTTATTCACATTATCCACAAAAAATGACTGTGACGCATGCCCAAAAAAGTGGCATTTTCCCGTGAGATTTTTGTACATGTTGACATTTCCTTGCCTTTCGCATATAATGAAGCACATGAGAAGCACTCGGGCAGTTGGCTGGCTTCGTTCCGAATACAGATGACTTTACAACCGTCACTAGCCATGGCGGTTGTTGCTTTATGATTTTCTCTGAAAGCCCAGTCGCAATGTCCATGCGGACGGTCTGCTTGCCGTCCGATCCGCAAGGGCATAAGCGACGCAAACCCGTAGGAGGGCGATAGCCCGGAATGCGAATACGGGTAGGATTGCGGGAGCTGCATCGCTGCGGAGCAATCCGTGGGCTTTCAATTATGGTGTCGCCAGCCCGCATGAACATTCGCGACGCAAATCCGTAGAAGAGCGACAGCCTGGATTGCGAATCCGTAGGTTTTCATCCATGGCGGCCGTGCCATCGCGCCACCGGGATGCCAAGAGGTGCCATATGGTTAAGAAGTTAGAGATCCTAGGGATAGAACTGGATAATCAAGCGGCATCCGAGGCCATGCTGAAAGCGGAGGCTTACCTGGACAGCGCGGCCATGAACGTCGTGGAGGCGGTTTCCATGAGGATGCTCGCGGAGGCGCAGTCGGACGAGGCGCTCCGCGCGTGCATCTCGTCTCTGGATTTGGCGATTATCCAGGACCCGGAGATATTGAAGGCGGCAGGGGAGACGGATCCCCAGCGCATCCGCGAGACGGAGGAGATGGAGTTCCAGAGGGAGTTCCTGAGGTATGCCGGAAAGAGCAGCCGGACGGCCTACCTTTTGGGCGAGACGAAAGAGCAGGTCGCGGGGCTGGGCGAGTTCCTGCGCGAGAGCGGCCATTTGGGAGGACGACGGGGCAGGGGCGGCGGGCGCTCGGCCTCGGGGAGGCTCAAGGTGGCCGGCTCCTACGCCTTAGAGGATTGCGAGGGGGATTACGACAAGGTGAACAACGAGATTAATATCGCGGAGCCGGACATCATCCTTTCCATCATCCCTTCCCCGCTGCAGGAGAATTTCCTGATGGAGAACAAGGAGAAGCTCAA